>CAUSQP010000024.1:0-7468 GCA_963534175.1 uncultured Acholeplasmataceae bacterium | reverse complement strand
CAATTACAACAAACAAGAGTACTTTGACCCAGAAATCTCTAGACCTGAGTTTATAGTGTCTGCAGATGAAAGCGAAAATACAACAATTGTAGTTTTTAAACGTCGTTACTACACTGTCTCTTTTTCTGTAATCAATTCTCTCAAAGGACCTAAGCCTAGAGGAGTTTATTATGGCGCGCCAATTGGCAAAATTGATACAGACACACTCTACGGTAATGCTATTGTTAAGTTCTATATAGAAAACAAAGAAAAAACTAAAGAGGAGACTGAAAACTACGTAGTTTATAAACCTGTCAGAGTTGAAATTGTGGTTAGCGTTCCAAAGGAATTGTATCCACAAACCAAAGTTGATCTGCAACCTGCAGACATTATTAGATCGGTTGATGAAAAACAAAGTTTTGACTTTATCTCTGACAAAAAAAGTTATAAATTCAACTTTACTCGCCAAAAAGTTCACGCGAGACACCAAGGTAAATACGATATCTTTGAAAAATATAACGGCAAATACTTTAGATACGAAAAAGTAGAGTTTACCCAAATTCCTGGTAAAACAGGTTTTTATTCAAAGAAAATTATTGACTACTCACCTTTTAACTTACAAAAAACAGACGTTTTTGAAAACTCAAAATACGCAAACTCAATTTTCAAAGGTGTAGTTGAAAATATCGCCAATATTCTTGGTACTAAATTATTTCCTTTGACTTTTGTTGACAACGACCCTATTTTTAGCGTTAAGGAAATTGCTAAACAAAACGCAGAGCAACTTAGAAAAGAATCAACGGATTATGCAAAAGAAATACTGATAGCTGAACTTAGACAACCAATGGTTTTTAGAAATCCGTTTTATCGCTCAGTTGATATTACTCAATTTAAACCGGCAGATGTTGACAGCGATAGATGGATGCCGTATGCTCATATAAGCAATCTAGGTTCATGGTGGACTGGGACTCAACAAGCCGACATAACAATTCCAAAGGCTTATTTGATATACAGAAAAGTCATTGGCAGCATCGACAAGATGGATTGGATCTATTTTCCAACAACTTATGTTCTTGGTGTTGTGGTTGGCAAAAAATAACCGTAGATAGCACTGTTCTACTTATTTTAATGTCAACTTACAACAAAACTGGCAGACAGAAACTCAAGAAAACACTAATCCTAATTAAGTTAGATATATTGAAGAAACTGGTGATTACTGCTGTAAATATGTCTCAAAGTTTTTGGAGTTGTTGTTTCAAGAAAATAAATTTTGCTTTAAGCAAACATTTTACTTTCACTTAATAGGGAGAAAAAAATGGATAAAAATAAAATTTTTAAAATTATTTTTAGTATTTTTGCAAGTATCATTGGTGCAATAATCGGGTTTCTAGTAGTTTACTACTATTTACAAAAACCCAAAAAATACGAACAAAATTATCCTGTATTTAAAGTAGTAATGGTTTTTGAAGACTTAGCAGAAAAACCAGTTTTAAAGGTTAAAATTGACTTAAAAAAATACGATCTTTTGGATTTAAATCACAGAGAAATTCAAAGCGCCATGAATAAGTTTTTCCTTAACTTTCCAGAAAAATACAAAAATTACAACAGAAATCATGACCAAAGAAAGTCAACTGGGTCAATATTGGTAGGGCGCGAAGATACACTAACCGCTTACTTTTTTAAAAAAGCAAATATTTTCACTTTTGACTATATTTATTCTAATTACCTTGATGTTCCTGAAGAAATTAAAAATCCAATTAAAACAGCATATGGCAAAAATTTACCTGTAGAAATTTATCAAAAAGCCCTTAAAATCAAAAGAAAACTAGATAGTGGAATTATTCAAAAATTACTTTACTTCAAGGTAAAAAATGGTGTTCGTTTTGACATCAACAAAAAGTACTATGGCGAAATCACGCTAGTGCCTGTTTTTGAAGGAATAGTTGGTGTTGAGTATAAAGTCAAAATTGAACAAATAGACGGTTCTTTTTTAACGGATAGTAGTTATAAAACAGCCAAAGTAGGTGAAAAACACACAGTTGATTATCAAAACACGAACTCTAATTTTGAAGCGCCTGAAATTGATAAAACTGAACTAATTGTCTCTGAATATGAATACGAAAACATTGTTAATATCAAATTAAAAAGAAAAAGATTTGAAGTAAAATTCAATGTTGTTGGGCACTCTAAAAAAATTGAGCCAAAAACTGTAATAGCAGGTGCTAAAATAGGAGCGATTAACACCCCTTTTTCAAATCAATTTCAAGCAACTTATTTAATAGACTCTAAACAAATTACTTTACAAGAACTGGAAAACCTTGTTCCAGATAAAAACTTAATTGTAGAAGTTTTAGTTAAAGACATTTTTACTCAAAGCAATAGATACCCACAAACTAAAGTTAGTCTAAACCAAACAGATATCACTAAAGTAGTTGACTTTACACAAAACCTGGATTTTAACTCAGGTAAAATAAATACTTTTTCGTTTAAACGTACTTTTGTCTACGCAAAAAACGGCGATGTATATGAAAAATATTTAGGCCAATACTTTAAATTTGAAGAAATTGAGTTTACACAAATTTCCGGTAAATCTACTTGGTTTACCAAAAATATCCTTGATTTTACTTTGTTTAATGTCTATCAAGACGAAAAACCAGAAAACGCAGATTACGCAAACTCAATCTTAAAAGCCCTTACATTTAATATCTCAAAAATTGCAAACCTTGAGTTATCTACGCTTAGCTACGATGACAGTGAGTTTGGGATTAAGTCAATCGCGGATGACCCTTTAAAAAGAGAAATGCTTGCGAAGTCTGCAACTGACTACGCCTTGGCTGTTTTTGGCGATAAACGCGGAGAGCAGCCTTATTTTCGCGCTACAGAATTTAATTTCAATCCCTATTTAAAACCACGCTACGACTGGATGCCGCTTTATGAAAACGGCAACGAAGAACTTTGGTGGTTAAACACCAAGAGCAAAACAAATACATCGCCATACGCTTACTACGTTGGAAAAGACGGGCAAGTTGGCAAGTATTTTGTCAACGCAGTATTTGGTCTAGTCTTGGCCAAAAAATAAATTTATAAGATGAAAAAAGCCATCAACATAACTTGATGGCTTTTTTACTTATTTGCATTTATTTTTCCAATTTGTGTAGTTTTTAATTAGTTTATTTGTCAAAGTCTTGATTGAAAATAACCCACAGTTTTTTAAACTCAGATTAACTTGATTTAAAAATAATTTATTGAAAATCAGGTCATCACTTTGAATACGATTAAAAATAGATTTAGCGTCGTCTCCTCTTTTTTTCATTCTACGTTTACGCACAAACCTAGGGGTTTCAACGAAACACACAAAGGCTTTGAAGTCCAAATAATCAAGCAAGGCATTAACTCCAGAAGGGTCAAGAATTACAACTCCTGCTGGCTCAATTGAGTCTTTAGTAATCCCGTAGTAGTTGTTGGCGTATTTTGAGCATTCTATGAACTGATTTGCCTGAATTTTGGCTTTAAACTCAGTTTCTGAAATAAAATGATAGTCAATTTTATTCTCTTCGCTAACTCTTTGCTTGCGAGTCGTTGTTGTAATTATCTTTTTAAAACCGTGGGTTTTGATTAGTTCTTTGGCAATTTCGGTTTTTCCAGATGCACTTTTTCCAATTAAAATTATCATTTAGACCTCTTTTCACAAGCAAAATTATTATAACAAAACAGCAACAAAAAAACTTAATTTGCCCTTATTTTAAACCAGAGTTTTTAAAAAGTTCAGCGGTGAACTTAGGGAAGTAAAACATGTATTTTTCGTAAACTGTATCTCTTAGTTTCATAATGTCAATAAACCTAAGGGAAGCACCGTTGATGCAATATCTTAACCTAGTTGGCGTTTGAACTTTAAAGGCAGGAAAAACATGGCCTAAGTGAGATTGTTGAACTTTTGAAGTTACTTCAACTCGCTCTTCTGGAAGCGTGTTGTCAGCGTAAAAGTCAACTGCAGTTGTAAAAACTGGTCTGGAAAAACTCGGCCAGCCGCAACCAGCGTCATACTGGTCTTCGGAAATAAAAAGCGGCTCTCCAGAAATCTTGTCAACGTACAGACCAATTGCCTTATTTAGGTTTGAGTTAAACTCACTTGAATAAGGGCGTTCTGTTGCTTTGTTTAACATTACATCTAAACTTAATTTATCTAAATGCATTTCTTTAATTTCTGTACTTTCCTTCTTTTTAAACTCACCAAATGAATTGAAAGCAGAGTTTACATTGATATGACAGTAGCCAAAAGGATTTTTCTTTAAATATTTTTGGTGATATTCCTCGGCTGGAACATAGTTTTTAATTTCTTCAATTATAACTTCTGTCTTTCTTTCGGATATTTTTTCAATGTAGGCATTAAAAGCAAGTGCAAGATGCTTTGTGTATTTATCATTTTTTTCAAAAAATATCCCTGTTCTGTATTGTGTTCCTTCGTCATTTCCTTGTTTATTTAAAGAAAAAGGATCAATTATTTGAAAGAACCTATCAATGATTTCAGCAGTTCTAATTAAATTATCGTTGTAAGTGATTTTAACAACTTCAGCGTGATTAGTTTGAGATACCGTCTTGTAGGTAGTGTCTTTAGTTTTACCGTTGGCATATCCTACTTCTGTTGCAACTCCGATTAGTTTAGAAAAATAAGCCTCTATTCCCCAAAAGCATCCGCCTGCTAAATAAATTGTTTTATTCATTAAAACTCCTTTGTTTAAGTTATTTTTTTGTATTTGTTTACTTAAAAATTATACAAAATCACAAGAAAATTAAGCAGTATTAAAGTTCTCAAAAGAAAATTCTTTACTTTCAAACAGACACATTTAAATTTAAACACTCAAAAGCGTAGTAATTATTTTTAAGATAGTCAAATGGTATAATTAGCGTATGGATTTAAAGGCAAAAAAAGACAGAATTGACAATTTAATTAAACAAATCAACACAGCCGCAAAGCAGTATTACACCTTAGATAAACCGCTTATTTCTGACTTTGAATACGATATGCTTGTCAAAGAACTTGAGCAACTTGAGCAAGATTTTCCTGAACTTAAGAGACTAGATTCGCCAACCCTAAAAGTAGGTGGAGAAGTGCTTTCAGGTTTTGAAAAAGTCGTGCATCCTGTGCCTATGAAGTCGCTTAACAATGTATATTCTCGTGATGAACTTTTTGGTTTTTTTGCCAAAATCAACGAAAAATATCCCAACACTAAGTTTGTATCTGAACTTAAAATTGACGGACTTGCTATTAACCTTGACTATGAAAACGGGTACTTTGTCAAAGCATCCACAAGAGGTGATGGACAGGTTGGAGAAGATGTTACAAAAACTGTAATTAAAACAAATTCACTCCCGCTTAAGTTAACTGAAGAAGTTACCTTGACCGTGCGTGGCGAGATTTTCATGCCAAACTCTCAGTTTGAAAAAATCAACCAGGAACGCAAATTGCTTGGCGAAAATTTATTTGCCAATCCTCGCAACGCAACCGCTGGAACTATTCGTCAACTTGACACTAAAATAGTTAAAAAAAGAGGCCTTGATATCTTTATTTATACTTTGGTTGATGCAGAAAAATATGGAGTTACAAGTCAAACAGAAGCACTTAAATATCTTGAAAAGCTAGGCTTTAAAGTCAATCAAAACTACAAAACTCTAACTCTTAACGAACTAAGCGAAAGCGTTAATTTTTATGATAATTTAAGGAAAACTTTAGACTATGCAACTGACGGAATTGTTTTTAAAGTCAATGACTTTAAAGTACAATCTAAACTAGGATTTACCGTAAAATCGCCTAGATGGGCGATTGCCTATAAGTTTGAACCTGAAAAAGTCGAGACCAAAATAAACAACATTGTCTATCAAGTCGGCAGAACTGGCGCGGTTACTCCAGTTGCTGAGTTTGACCGAGTTTTTGTATCGGGCAGCTATGTCCAACGCGCAACTTTGCACAACGAAGCGTTTATAAAAGAAAAAGACATTAGAATAGGCGATTATGTTTTAGTCTACAAAGCCGCCGAAATTATTCCAGAAATCACTGAAGTTATTAAGGAAAAAAGACCTGCCCAAACTTCTCCTTTTAAAATGATTAAAAATTGCCCTGCTTGCCAAAGCAGACTTATAAAAAACCAGGCGTTTTGGGTTTGTGAAAACCAGGAATGTGAATCTAGAGTAATCAACAGTTTAATTCATTTTTGTTCAAGAACTTGCATGAACATCCAGGATTTGGGCGAAAAAACGATTGAAACTTTGTTTAATTTAGGCATTATTAAAAGTATCCAGGATATTTATAATCTGCATAACCACCGAAGTGAGTTAATCGCGTTAGAAGGCTATAAAGACCGTTCTGTTGACAAGATTTTAAAAGAAATTGAAATATCTAAACAAATGCCTTTCAAGACTTTGTTGTTTGCGCTTGGAATTCCCAGTGTTGGCAAAAAAGTAGCAGGTTTAATTACTAAACACTTTAAAAATATTGACGCTATTCTTGGTGCTTCAGTTGGAGAAATTGGTGAAATTAAAGAAATCGGTCCAACTATTGCAATTTCTTTATTCATTTTCTTTAAAAGTCAGAAAGGCAAAAACTTAGTTGAGTTTTTTAAAGCCAACGGCTTTGTTTTAAAAGAAGCAGAAACTGCTTTAAAAGTAAGTTATTTTACTAATAAAAAAGTTTTAATAACTGGTACTTTAAAAAACTACAAAAGGGCGGAACTACAAGAAATTCTTGCCCAACTGGGTGCTAACATTGTCTCTTCAATCAGCAAAGAAACCGATATTTTAATAGTTGGCGAAAACGCAGGCTCTAAACTCATCAAAGCTCAAAAATTTAACACCAAACTAATTTATGAAAATGAACTTGAGGAACTTTTGAAATGAAAAGCGATATCACTAAATACATCAATGTCTATGGTGCTAGGGAAAATAACTTAAAAAACATCAATGTTTCTATTCCTAAAAACAAGTTAGTAATAGTCACAGGGGTTTCCGGATCTGGTAAGTCAACACTTGCTTTCGACACGTTGTATCAAGAAGGACAACGCAGATATATTGAGTCACTTTCTTCATATGCCCGCCAGTTTCTTGGCAACTTTGAAAAACCTAATGTTGATAAAATCGAAGGACTTTCACCAAGTATCGCAATTGACCAAAAAAGTTCAGTTTTCAACCCACGCTCAACGGTTGGTACGCAAACCGAGATTTACGACTACATTAGATTGCTTTTTGCTTCAATTGGCAAACCCTTTAGTTTAGACGACAAACCTTTGGCCAAAGAAACTATTCAGGAAATCACTGCATTTGTTTTAACCTTAGTTAACACCAAAATTCAAATCTTGATAAAGGTAGTTAAAGAAAACGGTGAAACTGATTTAGACTTATTTCAAAAAATCCAGAAAATGGGCTATAACCGAGTTTTAGTCGGAGAAGAAGTTGTTAGATTTGACGAAGAAAACGTAGAATTAAAGCAAGAATTAGT
>CAUSQP010000023.1:0-8164 GCA_963534175.1 uncultured Acholeplasmataceae bacterium | reverse complement strand
TCACTCCTTTTTTAAATACTGCTTTAATTTTGGCAGCAGGTAAATCAAGTAGATTTGGCGAAGATAAGTGTTTAAAAGAACTTGCAGGAATTACTGTTTTTATGCACTCTGTAAACACTTTTTTTAAAAACGGCTTTGAGTGTATCTTAGTTGCAAATGATAACTTATTTGCGGATTTTTTAAAAAATCAAGTAGAAATGCCTGAAATTATTTTAACCAAGGGTGGTCAAAACCGATTTTTATCTATGCAAAACGGTCTGAGACTAGCAACTGGAACTAACGTCTACATTCACGACGCGGCAAGACCTATAATTTATGAAGCAGATCTTAAAAGCATCTCTGAAGTTCTTTTGAGCAAAACTGGAGCAGTTTTAGCCAATCCTGTCTACTCTTCTTTAAAAAACTATCAAGGAGAAACCTTAGATAGAAGCAATTTCTTTACAACAATTACCCCTCAGGCTTTTTTAAAGTCTAAATTAACAGAACTTGTCAGCGTTGCTAAAAAAACTGACTATCAAGATGAGTTTGAGTTGTTTTCAGAGCACAAAGAGCCTTTTACGATTTTACTTTCTGAAAACCGAGCACCGAAAATCACCACAACTGCTGATTTTTTGGTCAATCAAGCCTTGATTTTTAAACCTAGTTTGGTTGGCAGTTCTTTTGATATTCATTTGCTTTCACAAGGCGGAGAACTTAAACTGGCTGGTGTTTTAATTGAAAAAAACCAGCATTTGCAGGCGGTTTCTGACGGAGATGTGGTTTTGCATTCTTTAACAGAAGCGATTTTTGGAGCCTTAAACTTAGGTGATTTAGGCGATAACTTTAAAGAAACTGATGCTGTAAATCAAAACAGGTCTTCGTTTGAATTTTTAACTTTCGCATTAAGTAAGGTAAGCGAAAATAACCTTAGAGTTAAAAATGCAGACATCACTATAATGCTTGAAAAACCTAAACTAGGTTTTAAAAAATCTTTAATTAAACAAGCCTTAATGCAAGCGCTTGACTGTCCACTTGTTTCTGTTAAAGCCACAACTTTTGAAAAAAACGGGCTAATTGGTCAAAGCAAAGCAATTGGGTGTCTAACCACTGTACTTTTGGAGGAAAATTATGCTAATTGAAACAATTTACGGAAATTTTATGTTGCTTAAAGACTACAGGTCAGTTTTTTCGCAAGAGGACTTTCAAAACCGTTATTTTCCCGAAGTTTTTGATAAGTTTGACTTTATCGTTGGCGACGTAACTGCTAACATGCTGAGATTAAAAGGCTTTTTTAAAAAAGAAGGCAAAAACCATTTTTCCTATATCCCTGACTACTTAAACTCAACTTGTAATTTTAATACTGGCTACTTTATTTTAAAACGCTTAGAAACTACTGAAATGTCTGAATATATTCAAAGCAAAAAAGCTGAGTTTAGCGCAGAAATTACCAAAAAATACGCAGATTTACTAAGTAGTCTGCCCGAAAAATGTACGAAGAAGTAAAAGCCTTAATTGACCGAGTTAAACCCTACATTCAGGCAGACGGCGGAGATATAGAACTGGTTACCGTAGAAGACGGTATAGTTTACGTAAAAATGCACGGAGCGTGTGTGGGGTGTAGTTTAATTGACTCAACTCTTTTTGATGGTCTACTTGCTTTGCTTAAAGACAACGTAGAAGGCGTAGTTTCGGTGGTAGAGGTTTAAATTATGGAAAAACAGTTTGAATTTCTGACAAGTAACTTTAAAGAAACCCAAATGCTTGGCAAAAAAATCGCCAAATGTTTGCGCGCACCAGCAGTTATTCTGCTATACGGTGATTTGGCTGCCGGCAAAACCACGTTTACCCAAGGTCTGGCTAAAGGACTTGGCATTAAAGGAGTAGTTAACTCACCTTCCTTTACCATAATGCGTTCATACACAACCGACTCAGGCCTACCTTTTAATCACCTTGACCTTTACAGACTAAACGGAGTTGGGGCTGACTTTGACTTGCAGGACTACATAGAGGAAGGAATTTGCGTAATTGAGTGGCCAGGTCAGGCCAAAGAATTGTTGCCGAAGGCCTATATTGAGATTAACATTCAAAAAATTGATGCAGACACTCGTTTAATTCAACTCAAAGACTTTAGCGAAAACACTATGTTGGACTTTGCTAAATTAACGAAAGGCGGAAAAATATGAAACTAATTGTAGATACATCTAATCACGCACTAATTTTACTTTTAATTTATACAAACGGCGAAACTAAGCACTTTATTGATCTGAACACCAGAGACTTTTCTGCCAATACCGCAGAGCAAATTAGTGAGTTTTTAAAGGCAAACTCAGTCAAACCAACTGATTTAACTGCGGTAATTGCAGGAGTTGGACCAGGTTCTTACACAGGAACTAGAGTTGCCGTAACAATAGTAAAAACAATGACGTATGCTTTAAAAATTCCAGCATACAGCCTATCTTCGCTTGCTTTGTACGCCGCCACTTTAAAGCAAAGCGAGATTTTGCTTTACAAGTCTGCTCGCAATCAAAATTACTACGTTGGCCTGTTTTCAAATAACTCATCACTTCAACCCGACGCTTTGATTAAAGAAACTGATTTGGCTGAACTTAAAAATAAATATAGCAATTACTTAAGTCAAGAACTGAGCGAAATTACTGAGTTTAGTAGCGGTTTTAACTTAAAACTAATTGAAAATAATTTAGTTTTAGTAGATTCTTTTGCTTTGGAGCCAAATTACTTAAGAAAAACTGAGGCCGAAATTAACTATGATCAGAAAAATAACTGACGTGGCAACCCTAAAGTTAGTTTTAGTATCACTAAAAAAAGAGTTCAATCAAATAGAGGATCTTAACTCAATTTCTAATCGCGAAGTTTACGGTTTTTTTGAAAATAATGAGTTACTTGGCTATATTGTTTGGCTAAAAGTAGTAGATATTGCCGATATTTTGAACTTATTTGTCTTTCCTGAACACAGAAATTCAGGTAAAGCCACTGCTTTACTGCAAGAAACCATTGACACTTTAAAGCAAAGCGGAATTTTAACTTTTTATCTAGAAGTCAGAAAGTCTAATACTGCTGCCATTTCGCTATATGAAAAAATTGGTTTCAAAAAAGTCAGAGAAATTAAAAACTACTACGAAAACGAAGATGGAATTGCCTATATTTACGGAGAAATGATATGAAAATTTTAGCAATTGAATCAAGCTGCGATGAAACTAGTGTTGCGGTTGTTGAAAACGGCACTAAGGTACTTTCATGCGCTGTGCGCAGCCAAATTAAAACCCACGCTAAGTTTGGCGGAGTTGTTCCAGAAATCGCTGCTCGCGACCATGTTTTGGCAATTAACTTTGTAGTTGACCAAGCCTTGAAAGACGCCAATGTTTCGCTTAGTGAAATTGACCAAATAGCGGTCACTCAAGGACCTGGTTTAATTGGCGCTTTGTTTGTCGGAATTAACGCCGCTCAAAGTTTAGCCTTAAGCACAAACAAACCACTAATTGGAGTTAACCATTTAGTTGGACATGCCTACGCGGCTGCTATCGGTAAGGAACTTAAGTTCCCGTGTCTTGTTCTTTTGGTAAGTGGTGGACACACCGAACTTTTGATCTTGAAGTCTCACCTTGAGTTTGAACACATTGGACAGACCTTAGACGACGCAGTTGGAGAGTGCTATGACAAGGTTGCCAGAGTTCTTGGCTTTCCTTATCCTGGTGGCAAAACCATTGACGACCTTGCACAAACCGGAAATCCAGATGCGTACACTTTTCCAAGACCTATTTTAAAACAAGGCTTTAACTTTTCTTTCTCGGGGCTAAAAAGCGCGGTAATCAACGCGTACAGCAAAATTGAAGATAAAACAAACTTCAATAAAGCAGATTTTGCCGCTTCTTTTCAAAAAGCAGTTTTAGACACAATAATTTATAAAACTAAAAAAGCCTTAAAGAAGTTTTCAGGCATAAAACAACTGATAGTCGGGGGTGGGGTTTCTGCCAATAAAGGTCTGCGTGCGGCTTTAAGTGCAGAAATTAAAGGAGTTGAAGTTTTAATTCCTGAGTTTAAATACTGTACTGACAACGCTGCGATGATCGGCGCTGCTGCTTACTTTCAAGTTACTAAGTTTGGAGCAAACGAAAACCTTAAGTTAAAAGGCTACTCTGTAAACAATTTATAATTAACAAAGAAGGAGTTTTTAAAACATGGAGTCTAATTTTATTAAAACAATCATTGAAAACGACATTAAGTCAGGTAAACACCAAGAAATCATCACGCGTTTTCCGCCTGAGCCAAATGGTTATCTGCACATAGGACACGCCAGAGCCATCATTATTAACTTTGAACTGGCAAAAGCCTTTGGTGGCAAAACTTATCTGCGTTTTGACGACACTAACCCAAGTAACGAAAACATGAAGTATGTAGAAAGCACGATTGAAGACATTAAGTGGCTGGGATATGAACCTGCTGGTATCTTTTTTGCCTCTGACTACTTTGACTTTATGTATGAAAAGGCTCTTGTTTTAATTAAAAAAGGTTTAGCATATGTTGACCGCCAAACAGCAGAAGAAATATCTTTACAACGCGGAAACATTCAAAAACCAGGCACTAACTCACCGTACAGAGACTCATCTGTTGCTGAAAACCTAAAACTGTTTTCAGACATGAAAGCAGGTAAATTCCAGCCAGGCGAGATGGTGCTTCGCGCCAAAATTGACATGGCTTCACCTAACATGAATATGCGAGATCCGGCAATTTATCGAATTACTAACCAAGAACATTTTAGAAAAGGTAAAGAGTGGTGTATTTATCCGCTTTATGACTTTGCGCATCCTCTGGAAGACGCAAAAGAAGGAATCACCCATTCGCTTTGCTCACTGGAGTTTGAAGACCACCGCCCGCTTTACAACTGGGTAGTTGAAAACACAGACTGCGAGCACCATCCACGTCAAATCGAGTTTGGTCGTCTAAATATTGAAAACACTGTGCTTTCCAAAAGATATTTAAAAGCCTTAGTTGAAAACAAGTTAGTCAGTGGTTGGGATGACCCTAGAATGCCGACTATTAAGGGACTTCGCAAAAAAGGCTATTCAGCGGACGCTATTCGTGCCTTTATTTTAGGTGCAGGTCTTTCTAAAACTAACGCGGATTGTTCTCGCGAAATGCTAGAGAGTTTCGTGCGCAGTGACTTAATGGAGACAAGCGCCCGACTAAACGCGATCATTGATCCGCTAGAGGTTGAAATTACTAACTTTCCTGAAGGCGAAGTTGAAACTATCAAAGTGCCAATTTTAGAAGGAAAAGAAGAAAGAGACCTTTATTTTTCTAAACATCTTTACATTGATAGAGCCGATTTCTTAAAAGAAAAGCCAAACCGTCAGTGGAAAAGACTTTACATAGGTGGCGAGGTTAGACTAATGAACGCCTACTTTATTAAATGCGATGATGTTGTTTTAAATCCGGCAGGAGAAGTGATTAAACTGCTTTGTACATACGACCCTGCAACTAAATCAGGTAGCGGTTTTGATTTGCGCAAACCAAACGGCACCATTAACTTTGTTGAAAAAACAACCGCTAAACCCGCTACTTTTTTCTTTACTGATGACTTGATAGACAATAGCAAAGATGGCGATTTAATTGAGCGCTTTAACTGCAGTTCTTTAGTTGAAAAACACGGTTTTGTTGAACCTTATTGCGAAAAAATTCGCCAAAACCAAGTTGTGCAGTTTATCCGTCAAGGTTTCTTTTGTAAACAAAAGTCTGAAAACGAAGAACATTTGTTTGTTGAAACCGTTAAACTAAAATCTAATTTCAAAAAGTAATGTTAGACTATTTAGCCGATTTAAATGAACAACAAAAAGCCGCAGTTTTATGTGAAGACCCGTGTTACATCATTGCTGGTGCCGGAACTGGTAAAACTAAAACTTTAACTACTAAAATTGCTTATCTGATAGACAAAAAAGGAGTTTTGCCAAACCGAGTACTAGCGCTTACTTTCACTAACAACGCGGCCAATGAAATGCGCGAGAGAATTGGTAAAATTTTGGGCTCTGAACTTAAGCCGAAATGGTGCTCAACTTTTCACTCGTTTGCTTTAAGAATTTTAAGACAGCATATTGAAGAAATTCCTGAACTTGGCTATAGAAAAGACTTTTTAATCATTGACGAACAAGACGTTGGTACGATAATTTCGCAAATTAAAAAACAAATCAGTGTTGACTTAAAACTTGGTAAAGACAAAATTATTGAGTGTATTTATTCACTCAAATGTTTTAATTTAATTAACTTTGCATCTGACCAAGACCAAAAAAACGCAGTTGCTTATATCGAAGTTTGGCTTCGGGAAAACCACCTAGATGACTTTGGTAATAAAGAGCATCTGGCTTTATTTAGCATTTTTACTAAATATTTTGCACACATCAAACAAAATAATTTGCTTTATTTTGATGATCTGCAACTTTATTTATATCAACTGCTTAGAGACAACTCAGAGGTTTCCAAAACTTTGAACGCCAAATTTGACTATGTTTTAGTAGATGAATTTCAGGACACTGACTATATTCAATTTGAAATTCTTAAGTTGCTTAGAAAAGATAATCATCAAGTTTTTGTAGTAGGTGACCCTGACCAGTCAATATACGGCTTTCGTGGAGCTAGATATCAAAATAATTCAGATTTTTTGACTTATTTTAATGCAAAAGAACTGTTTTTATCAGAAAACTATCGTTCATGTCAACCAATTTTGGATGCCGCAAATCAGCTAATTAAATACAATATTTTGTCAAATAATCCAGAGAAAAAACTTTTTTCTGCAACCGATAAACCAGGCAATATTTATTTTCGCCAATATGATTCTGACCTTAGTGAAACCAACGCTATTGTCAATACAATTAAGATTGGTAAATCAGACGGCAAAAAATACTCTGATTTTGCTGTTTTGTTTAGAGCAGGCTATTCAAGCAGACTAGTTGAAAGCACTTTTATTAAAGAAGGTATCCCTTATATTGTTTGGGGCTCTGTTTCTTTTTTTGAAAGAACAGAGATAAAAGACGCAATTGCATTTCTATCATTAGTTTTTTCAAGTCGCAATAATTTAATTTTTTTCCAAAGAATTGCCAATAAACCGACACGAGGGTTCGGTGAAGTTGCCATAAATAAATTTACAGAAATGTATAGTCAAAGCACTGAAAAACTTGGATATGCACCAGACGCAATTGCTTTTGCTTTGGCTTTTGGTAAAACTGAAAACAAGAAAAATTTTCAAGAATACGCAGAAAATTTTTACAGATTTAGAAAAATTGCTGCAGAGAAAACTAAAATTGCTGATGTTATTGAACTTTTTTTAGACGAGAAAGAAGGCGCTGATTATAAGAATTACTTAAAAAAACAAGAAAACTATGCAGATAGATTGCAAAACGTCAATGAATTAAAAAGTTTCTTTTTATCGTATGAAAAAGAAAATCCTACGCTAACTAAATCTGAGTTAATCGCAAAAGCCATGGAAGACATTGCTCTTGCCAAAGTTGTCAGAGAAAATAGAGAGTCTGTTGACGATATGGTAGTTTTGGCAAACATTCATAAAGTTAAAGGTCTTGAGTTTAACACCGTGTTTTTATACGCTTTAAACGACAAAATTTTTCCAAGTTCTAGTGTGCTTGAAAGAGATTCAATGCAAGAAATTGAAGAAGAGCGCAGAGTTTGTTATGTTGCGATTACCAGAGCAAAAGAAAATCTTTATGTGTCTTGTGCAAAGAAACGTGCAGTTTTTGGCAGATTTAGTGATGACTATTTTCCTTCTATATTTTTTGAAGAAATGGGTGGCAATATTTCTAATATTATTGGAAAGAGCGAATATATCAGCAATTACTTTAAGAAAGATGAAAAAATAAACTACGGATATCAAGAAAGAGTTAAATATAAAAATACTCAAGAAAGCAAAACCACTGTTTTAAACAATAAAAACTTGGCACAATCTGGCAGTTTAGTGATGGGTGACAAGGTTTCGCATCCTAGTTTTGGCGCAGGTGTAGTAATTGCTGTTAAACCTAAGTTTGTGATTGTAGATTTTGGCGATAGTCAAAAGTGTCTTAGCGCAGTATTTTTAACAAAAATAAGTTAGTTAAAAAAACTTAGTAAATGTGATAGGTACCCCGTTTCCTGGACATAGGAAAGGGGTACTTTTTTATATGAAATA
>CAUSQP010000022.1:0-8486 GCA_963534175.1 uncultured Acholeplasmataceae bacterium | reverse complement strand
TACACAAATCAAGAACTTACTGATTTTGAGTTCAAAGCACTTGGATTTAATTTAAAGTACGATATACTTGCTAATTTACCAAAAGATAAATACTTTACACCTTTTTCTGAAATTGAGCGTAGACATACCATCGTTACCGTTGCTAAAATAAAAAATCAAAAAGTATTTAAAAGTGCAAAAGGCACTAGTGTTGCCAAATTTGAGTTAGTGCATGCCAATAGCGCAATTTCTTGTACTGCTTTTAATAAAAGTGCAGACGTAGTTAACGAACTTACAAAAAAAGAAGTCAGCATAGTAAAGGCAACAGTTAACCGAACCTTTTATAAAGACGCGATTTCTTATATAGTTGTTGATATCGCTGAACATACTTTATCTGATTTATAATGAAAGCCAAAAAAATGCAGGTTATTCGCCTGCATTTTTTTGACTTATTTTAAATTTTTAAAGGGAACCTGCTTTGGTTAAATGAATTTGGTCTTTTAGTTTCTTTTCTAAAATTGTAAACTCATTGTTCTCTTTTTTGGCGTTGTTTAAAGCAACGTTTTTAGCCTCTAAAAAAGCCTCTTGTGCAGTTTTTTCATCGTCTTTTATAACAGCGAGCGACGCCAAAACTTTGGCTGTGTTGTTTTTAAACTCAATAATTCCGCGTTCCAGACAAATGAATACTTTTTGGCTGTTTTTTAAGTAAAGCACTAAAGTTGCCTCTAAAGCCGATAAAACTATTGGAATATGGTTGTCCATTATCACAGTTTCTCCGCTTTTGGATTTTACTAAAAACTTAGTTGCAGTTTCACTAAAAACTAAGCCTTCATATAAAAATAAATTAAACTGCATTGTTTTGTTTCTTTAGTAAACTGGCTTTTTCAAGCATCTCGTCAATTGAGCCAACCATATGAAAAGCCTCTTCTTCAATATGGTCATATTTGCCGTCTAAAATATCTTTAAAACCTTTAATTGTGTCTTTTAAGCGAACAAAACTACCTTTGATTCCGGTAAACTGTTCAGCAACGTGCATGGATTGAGATAAAAAGAAACGCACACGACGTGCACGGTGCACAATTAGTTTATCGCTGTCAGAAAGTTCGTCCATTCCCAAAATCGCAATAATGTCGAGAAGTTCATAGTATCTTTGAATAATTTCTTGAACTCGGCGAGCAACTGTGTAGTGTTCTGTTCCACAAATATTGGGGTTAAGCGCAGAAGAAGTTGAGGCAAGCGGGTCAACCGCGGGATATATACCTTCTTCAATCAGTTGTCGCTTTAAGTTAGTAGTCGCGTCTAGGTGCGAAAAAACTGTAGAAGGCGCGGGGTCTGTGTAGTCATCTGCCGGTACGTAAACTGCCTGAATTGAAGTAATAGAGCCATCTTTAGTTGAAGTAATTCGCTCTTGCAGTCTACCCATTTCAGTAGCCAGTGTTGGCTGGTAACCAACGGCTGACGGCATTCTGCCAAGTAGGGCAGAAACCTCTGAGCCTGCTTGCACATATCTAAAAATGTTGTCAATAAAAAGCAGAGTATCTTGTTTTTTAACATCGCGAAAATACTCAGCCATAGTAAGTGCGGTCAGTGGTGCTCGCATGCGCACTCCCGGTGGCTCGTTCATTTGACCAAAAACAAGCGCTGTGTTTTTCAAAACTCCAGATTCCTTCATTTCAGTGTAAAGGTCAAAACCTTCACGAGAACGCTCGCCAACTCCAGCAAATATAGAAATTCCGCCAGTGGCTTTAGCGACGTTGTGAATTAGTTCTTGAATTAACACGGTTTTGCCAACACCGGCTCCGCCAAATAAACCAATTTTCCCACCTTTGATGTAAGGTGCGAGTAAATCAATTACCTTGATACCAGTTTCCAAAATTTCAACTTCAGTTGAAAGTTTGACAAACTGTGGTGGATTTTTGTGAATTGGTTCTGGTTTGACAGAGTCTGCTTTCAGTTCTCCATTTAAGTCAATAGGTTCACCAAGTGTGTTAAACATACGACCTAAAGTCTTTGTTCCAACAGGCACTTTAATTGGTGCTTTGGTGTCAATAACTTCTAGTCCTTTTTTAAGCCCGTCAGTTGGTGAAAACGCAATGGTGCGACAAACCTTGTCACCAACGTGTAAAAGTACTTCAAGGAAACAATCTTTCCCGTTGTTATTAACTTTTAGACAGGTATTGATCTTGGGTAGGTAATCATCAAAATATACGTCTACTACAGGACCAATGATTTCATAAATTTTTCCCATTTTGCTAACTCCTTAAATTTACTCAAGAGCCGTTGACTATATCTATTAACTCAGAAGTAATTTGACTTTGTCTCGCACGATTGTATTCTAAAGTTAATTTGTCAAACAGTTTTTTACAGTTATCTGTGGCTTTTTTCATAGCCAGCTGACGCTCTTGATGTTCACAGGCCTTGGACTTCAGCATTGCGCCAAAAATTTTAGATTCAATAAAAGTCACGATTAACTCACTAATTATTCGATGCTTTTCCTCGTCATATATATAGTCAGTTTGTGGGTTTTCTTGCTCTTCAAAAATGTGTCTAGTAATTGGCAGGATTCGCTCTATTTTGGTTTCTTTTTCTAAAGCATTTTTTGCACTGTTGTAAACCAAGTAAACGTTTTTAATGTATCCTGCTAAAAATAGGTTTTTAATGTCTAAAACATATTTGCGAAAATAAGTAATGTTGATGTCTTCTCGATTAAAAATAGGTTTTTTGTTGATCAAAATTTGTTCTTTTTGGCGAAAGAAACTGTGGCCTTTTTTACCAATTACCAAAACATGGTGGTTAGGGTTGCGGCGAGAATGCAAAAACAGTTTTTTAAATAGTTCTGAGTGAAAAGAGCCGCACAAACCCTTGTCTGAAGTAATTGTAATGTAAATAGTTTCACCGTTTTCGTGCTTTTGAAAAATTGGGTTTTCATTAGTTTTAAAAACTGACAAAAAGATTTCTTTAAAAGAACGCATAAAAAGGTTGTATTCCTTAATTTTGCGTTGAGCTGAGTTAATTTTAGAAAGAGCAGTAGCCTGCATTGCCGAAACTATTTTTTCAGTTTCTTTGAGTGCCTGGATTTTCTTCTTAGTTTCTTTTAAATTCAGCATTAAAGAACCTTTTTGATTTTTGAAATTAACGCAGACATTAACTGATCATCAGGAAAGTCTTTAGTCTCAGAAATAGTTTTAAAAACAACTTTGCCGGTTTCTTCACTTAGCAAAAACTTAGTTGTGAAATTCACAAAATTTTTGACCTTAGAAAGTGGGATGTCGTCAAGCAGTTCGTGGTTTAGTGCCCAAAGCACAACGGCTAAAGTTGTAAAGTCAATTAGTTCATGAATATTTTGTTTAAAAATTTCAATAACAAGACGACCGCGGGCTAATTTTTTTAAAGAAAGCTCATCTAAGTCAGAGCCAAACTGAGCAAAAGACTCAAGTTCTTTGTAAGAGGCTAAGAAAATTCTTAAAAGCCCAGATACCTTTTTAACTGCTTTAAACTGAGCAGATCCCCCAACCCTTGAAACCGACAGTCCTGAGTTAATAGCCGGACGAATACCTTTATAAAAAAGTTCAGTTTCCAAAAAAATTTGGCCATCAGTTATCGAAATAACGTTTGTCGGAATATAGGCAGAAATGTCGCCCGCCTTGGTTTCAATAATAGGAAGAGCGGTTAGCGAACCACCACCGAGTGACTTTGTCAATTTAGCTGAGCGTTCAAGTAATCTTGAATGCAGATAAAATATGTCTCCAGGAAAAGCCTCACGGCCAGGCGGGCGTTTTAAAAGTAAAGAAAGTTCGCGGTAAGCCACTGCGTGTTTGGAAAGGTCGTCGTAAACTATCAGAACATCGCAGCCTTGTTCGGCGAAATACTCAGCCATAGAGCACGCTGAAAACGGAGCTAAATACTGTAGAGTTCCTTCTTTGTGAGCAGGAGCCGACACTATAATAGTGTATTCAAGTGCGTTGTGTTCTTCTAAAGTTTTTCTGATTTGTGCAACAGTTTGTTGTTTCTGTCCAATTGCTGTGTAGACACAAATCACATTTTTACCACTTTGATTTAAAATAGTGTCAATCGCGATTGCGGTTTTACCAGTTTGACGATCTCCAATAATCAACTCACGTTGACCTTTACCGATTGGAATTAAGGCGTCAATCATCCCAATTCCGGTTAAAAGTGGTTCGTTGACGTGATCGCGTTCCATCACAGCGTGCGCTGGTCTTTCAATTGGCAAGGTTTCTGTTGTAATAATTTTTCCCAGTCCGTCTTGTGGTTCACCAAGCGGGTCAACTACACGACCAAGTAATACTTCTCCGACTGGCACTTCAAAAATTTTGCCAGTTAATCTACACTCATCACCTTCTTTAATTGAAAAAATGTCGCCAAGTAAAATAATTCCGACTTTATCAACTTCTAAGTTAAAAATTACGCCAAAGCAAGCGGGATTAAACACTACCTTTTCGCCCATCATAGCGTTTTTAAGACCATAACAAAAACAAATCCCGTCACCAACTGTCAAAATATAGCCGACTTCTTGGAATTGACTTTCGTTTTGTTGTGCTTTTAATTCCTCTTCAATTTGAGTTTGAAGTTTTTTAATATCTAAAGCCATTTTTAGTCCTTTCTTTATCTAAACATTTCTTTTAACTTAGTCAGCACGGATAAGTCTAGGCTCAGACCTGAGTAGTCTATTTTCAAGCCGTCTATCAGTTTAGGGTTAATTTCTTGTCTTAAGATTAAAGTTTTGCCTTGAATTATTTTGTTTAGTTCTAAAGACAAAGCCTTGGTCTGTTTTTCTGTTAACTTTTTGGGAGTAGCAACTGTGACATACGCCTGGTTTCTTTCAATGTTTTCAAGGCGCATAAACTCGGCGTAAATTTTGTCAATTGACAAAATTGCTTTATCTTTGATAAGCAAAGTTAAAAAATTCTGGGTTTCTTTTGCAAACTTAGCCAAAACTTTTTCAGGCTCAATGCGTCCATATGTAAGCGCTGAAATTAACTCAGGGTTTTTTGCATAAATCTTTTTAAAAACGTGAAGTTCTTCAATTAAAACTTCTTGGTTTTTGTTGTTTTTGACGAAATTAAAGTAAGCGTGCGCGTATTTAGAAAAATTATTTTTCTGCATTTTTAAGTTCTGTTTCAATTAACGAATCAAGTTCATTTTCGTATAGATTTTTGTCTATCTCTTTTTTGACAATCAGTTTAGTTGCTTTATAAGAAATTGATTTAATTGCTTGTTTAATTTCGGCTTCTTTTGCTTTAATTTCCGCGTCAATTTCTGAGTCTACTTTAGCTAGTCTGCGCTCAGCGGTTTTTTTGGCTTTCGCCAAAATTTCGTCGCGTTCAAGATATGCGTCTTTCAACAAAGTTTCGCGCATTTGCTCAATATCGTCGCGCGCCGCTAAGTATTTTTGACTAATTTCTGCCTTTAAGGCTTTGATTTTGGCTTCAGATTCCATTGCTTCTTGTTTTTCTTTAATTTCTTTGATTCTTTTTTCGTCTAAAAACTTAGTAATTTTTTTCCAAAAGAAAAATCTCACTATTAAATAAAGAAAGAATAGTGCAGTTAACTGATAGACAATAATAGACCAATCTGAAAACATAGAGTACAGACCTTTTTCAACAGTCTCTACGATGTTTTTAGAAATATCTGTGTAAATTGGCATTGTTTACTTTAAAAAAAGTAGAAGTTATTTAAAGTTAGTTATGGTTATTTGCTTGCTAAGGTAAACGCAACTACCATACCGTAGATAGCAGAAGTTTCAACCACAGTTTGGGCAATAATCATTAAGATCATGATTTTGTTTGAAGCCTCGGGTTGTCTGGCAACTCCTTCTACTGCTTTCATGCCAATAAGTCCTTGACCAATTGAAGTCGCGAATCCTGTAAATACAGCAATTCCGGCGCCAATATAGGCAAGCGAACCAACGACTTGCATTAAGTTTAAGTTTGCAATTAAGTTAAAAATTGTATCCATTTTAGAAGTCCTCCTAATTTTAATTTTTTGCAGTTTTGTATACTAAATTATACTCTAATAAAAAGTTTTCATCGGTGTTTTCATATTTATCCGTATCTTCGGTTTTTTGAGAAATTGCAATTACTGTAAGTAGCACAAACACCAAAGTTTGGATGCAACCAAACAAAATATCAAAGATAAAATGCATGATTGGAGTAACGAATGGCGAAAACCCGCCGAGTAGTGAATAGACTAAAGAAAGCAGAATTCCACCACTTACAATATTCCCAAATAAACGGAAACTCATTGAAAGAATTGGGGTAAACTCAGAAAGTAAGTTGATCGGAAACATAATAGAAACCGGTTCAAATAAACCTTTGAAGTGTTTCAATTTTCTTGACTTTAGTCCAATTTGGTGTTTGCAGTAAAGCGAGAACAAGGTAAGCGGAACTGTGATTGCAGTAAAGGCAGTAGGTGTGATTAGTCCAAAAATCCCGGAAATATTGGCAAACAAAATAAAGAAAATCAAAGTAAAGATGTAAGGTGCGGCTGTTCGCCAATGCACACCGATGTTTTGCTTTAAAAAGGTATTGACGTTTTCAACTGTTTTAATGTGCCAGTATAAGAATTTATTGGGTTCTTTTCCCTTTAGTCTTTCAACTGCACTGCCAATTGCTGATACATATATCGCGATTAACGTCATTAAAAAAAGAGAAACAAAAAAATAAGGGGTAATGGCTTGTGGGAATTTGTGAATTTCTAGATTTTTTAACATATTTCTCCTTTCTTTAATTTAATTTCTGCCAAAACAGCAATAGCAGATAACATAATGCTTGCGGCTAAAGTCGTGCCAAAGGCTAAAAAATTTAAGCCAGCAGTTTTTAAATTAAGTGCTTTGTTTAAAATAAAAACGAGTAAAAACAACAGAAAAATTATGAAGTTTTGCAAAATTGTCAGTCCAAAAATTTGGGCTTTTTTAAAAGTTTTTACTTCTAATTTTAAAATTAGTGAAAATATAGCGGCGTAAACTAAGGCAAGTGCGGCAAATAAATAAGCAGTTTTATTGATGTATAGCCAAATTAGTGAAATTAAAAAACTAAAAAGATACAAAAATAAAGTAAAGTACTTAATTGTTTTGAGTTTCATTGTCAGGGTTATTTTTAAATGGGTCTTTGTTTTCTTTTTTTTCGGTTTTAATTAGTTTACGGTAAATATTTAAAGCAAAAGAAATTGATGAAATAAAGCCAACGCCAAAACCAATTAAAGCAGCAATACCGATGCCAACTGGTCTGTATCCAGATTTTTTGGCAATCATGGCGGCAACTGCGGTTGGAATTAGCAGTGAAAAAATAATTTGACTAACTAATAAATACCAAGCACCAAATTTTTTCATATTTATTTAGTGCCAAACAAACGGTCGCCGCAATCCCCAAGTCCAGGAACGATGTAGCCGTTTTCGTTTAATTTCTCATCTTGTTGAGCAAGATAAATGTCTACGTCTGGATGCTTGGTTTGTAGCAACTTAATTCCTTCAGGGCACCCAACAATTCCGGCGTACTTAATGTTTTTCACGCCAATTTCTTTCAGTGCATCTATCGCAAAAGCAGCAGAGTGGCCGGTTGCCAACATCGGATCTAGAACAATGACCAGTGAGTTTTTAGTGTTTTCGGGTACCTTAAAGAAATATTTTTTGGGCTCTAGGGTTGTTTCGTCTCTATAAAGCCCAATGTGGCCAATTTTAGCGGTTGGAATTAAACTACAAACCCCTTCAACCATACCAAGACCTGCTCTGAGTACTGGGATTAAGACAACTTCTTCTTTAAGTTCGCGGCACTGTGTTTTTACAATCGGAGTTTCAACTTCTACAGTTTTAGTTTGAAAGTCGCGAGAAAGTTCATAAGTTACCAAGGTAGCAATCTCTGAAACCAATTCTCTAAATTCTTTTGTTTTTGTGTGAATTGAGCGCAGTTGGCTCATTTTATGGTCAATTAACGGGTGATTTAAAACTTTTACCATCTCAAACTCCTTGCTTTAATAAGAATTAAGCATATCAACTCTTAATTGATGTCTGCCACCTTCAAATTCAGTGTTTAAAAACGCTTCAACAAACTCAATTAAAGCGCTAGGTGGAAATCCGCGACCACTTAAAGCAATAATATTTGCGTTGTTGTGTTGCTTTGCCAAATGCGCTGCTTCTTTGGTGTAAACCAATGCACAGCGAGCGCCTTTGACTTTGTTTGCAGCAATAGAAATGCCGATGCCGGAGCCACAAACTACGATGCCAAGTGAGTTTTTGGTTTCAACTACATTTTTTGCGACTTTTTGACCAAAAACTGGATAGTCAACTGAATCTGTTGAGTTAGTCCCTAGGTCGTAGACAGTATACTTATTAAATTTTTTTAAGTATTTTTTAATTTCTTCTTTTGCCATAAATCCAGCGTGATCAGAACCGATAAAAATGTCCATATCTACCTGCCTTTTTTAAAAACCATTTGTGTTCTCTTTATATAATATTATATTACAAACTTTGGTTATTGTAAATATTTTATTTG
>CAUSQP010000021.1:0-8508 GCA_963534175.1 uncultured Acholeplasmataceae bacterium | reverse complement strand
ATGTCGTGTGCTGCTAAAAACAAAAAGCGATAATATAAACCGCGTGCTTTAAATTGCTCAATTTGCTCAGGTTTGCTAAGTGCTTTTCTTAAATGATAAATAGTTTGAAACTCACGAAAGTAGTCTTTATCTTGATAATTTGGTTCTCTAAAAAGTATGTTTGAACCTTGGTGTGTTTGAGTAAGATGTAGATTTTTAAAGAAGTCTTTATCTTCGTTTAGCACATAGTCCTTAAGCACGCCTTTCAGTAAGTTTAAGCGCCAAATTTTTTTACCTAAAGTTCTTCTGGCAGATCTTGCACTTCTGTATTTTTTTGAGTCTTTGGCGTCGTCAAAAAGTCTAGCACCATACAAACGCTTTCCTTTCCTGACTACAATTTGATCTTCCTTGTCTCCCGAATCCCAAACTACTGCCCAGCCAATAGAGTTTGTACCCATGTCCAGAGAAATTCCGTAACTAGGCTGTTTTTTAGCAATTTCATTTTCAGAAACTGCATTATTTAGATTTTGTTTTTCGTTTTCCATTTTTCTTTCCTTTATTTATTTTCTTCAAAGTCAAAAAAAAAAAAAAAAACGTTTTTTGATTGAAATAATTACACAAGTATGATAACATAAATTCAGCGGAATTGCACATCTAGGTTCAAATAAGATGGTCTTTGGTTCGCCAAAGATTTTTCGCACATATTAGAGCTTGTCTCATTAAAAAAGCCCTTACTGGGCTTTTTTAATTTTTGTATATGAATTTGTAGTAATTGAAAGGAAAAGACAACATGGAGTTTATTGGAATTGCTATATTAAAAGTAGGACTAGCCTTAGTAGTAGGCTTTTTTGGGGGTAAAGTTGCTCAAAAATTCAAACTACCATCAGTTTCTGGTTATTTAATCGCAGGGCTTTTTTTAGGTCCTTCAATCGCTTTGTTTACACCTTTTGAAGGTTTCATTACAAGCGGTGAAATGAGCAGTTTAAACTTTATTAAAGAGATTGCTTTAACTATCATTGCTTTTTCAATCGGTTCTGAGTTTGGATTTAAAAACTTAAAGAAAATTGGCAACAAAGTAGCTATTATTACCTTACTTGAAGTGCTTGGTGCAGTACTGCTAGTTTTTACCCTAATTTTGTTTATTCCGAAACCCGCACAAATTATGCAAGATGCCACTGGTAAATACGCATATTTGCCGTTTTCTAAAGGAAATCTAGCGTTCACTCTACTCCTTGCTGCTATGTCTGCCACTACCGCACCAGCGGCTACTTTATTGGTAATTAAACAATACAGAGCTCACGGACCTGTTACTAAAACTGTTTTGCCAATTGCTGCTCTTGATGATATATTTGGAATAATCGCCTTTGGCTTGATATTTGCAGTTGCGAAAGTCATCTTGCCACACTCTGCCACAGGTGGTGCGGTAAGTTCTTTGGCATTTGGGGTTGCAAAACCATTTATAGAAGTTTTTGGCTCAATAATTATTGGTATAGTAGTCGGGGTTGCTTTGGCGTTTTTAGCCAACAAATACGACAAAGAAAGAGACGACATTCAAGTGCTTGGACTGGCGTCTGTGGTGATTTGCCTTGGTCTTTCTTACTATATTAAAAAAATTAGTAATGGTGCTGTTGAAATTTCGCCACTACTTGCAAATATTGCGGTTGGAGCATCTGTTGCTAACTTAGTTAAAAAACCACACCGCACTTATCATGCAATGAACGACTTTTCATCTCCTTTATACATTCTGTTTTTCACACTTTCCGGAGCATCACTTGACCTTAGAATGTTTGGCCGAACTAGCCCTGTGTTGTTCGCTATTATTGCGCTCTACATTGTTGGCCGCTCAATTGGAAAATACGCAGGTGCCTCAATTGGAGCCAAAGCCGCGAAAGCAGACCCGATGGTCCAAAAATACATCGGTTTTGCACTATTGCCGCAAGGTGGGGTGTCTCTTGGTTTAATAGTAATTGTTGCAAACTCCATGCGGGAGTTTGGGGCAACAATTGCGGCAATAATCTTGATTACTACTTTATTTTTTGAAACAACAGGTCCACTATTTTCTAAGTTTGCGATTTCCAAAGCAGGTGAAATCAACGGCCTGGATAAATTTAACGAAGTTGCATTTTAAAGTAAAAAAGGAGTTTAAAATGGAAGCATTATTTATTGTCTTAAATGACACTGACCATCTTGAAGATATTATGGAGAAGTTCTTAGAACTAGGCGTAAAAGGAGCGACTGTTGTAGACAGCGATGGTATGGCTGGATACATAGTTCGTTCACACCCTGGGATGAACTCACTTTTATCTGGTCACTTTTCTAAATTAGGCAAAAGTTACAACCCAAACAGCAAAACAATTTTCACAGTTGTCAAAGACCACGCGATGGCAGACCAAGTAGCCGGTGCTATTAAAGAAATTCTTGTTAACACCGAAAAGAAAATAATTGGGTTTATGTTTACAGTACCAGTTTCGCAAATTTACACACTTTCTAACCATTAAATTAAGTAAAAAAGGCTTTTTGACCCAAGGTGCTTTGCCTAAATTGAAAAGCCTTTTTTTATTTTATATAATTAACACAAATCAACAAAGGAGCACGTGCCAGTGGATTTAATTAAAGCAACCAATTTAGTGAAAACCTACGGTAAAAAAGAAACCCAAGTAGATGCCTTGAAAGGCATATCTTTTTCGGTTGCTGAAGGCGAAATTGTTTGCATTTTAGGACGCTCTGGTGCTGGTAAATCTACACTTTTAAATATACTTGGCGGAATGGACGTGTCAACTTCAGGAAGTCTGTTTTTTAAAACACACAACATCAGCACTTACTCAGAACACGAACTAATTGAACATCGCCGCAAAGTAATTGGCTTTGTTTTTCAATTTTATAATTTAATTTCTAACTTAAATGTGTATGAAAACGTTGAAATTGCTCGCTTTGGTAAAAACTCTTTTAACTCAAAAGACATACTTTTAAGTGTAGGTTTGGATAAACGTTTGAAAAACTTTCCTTCACAATTGTCAGGCGGAGAGCAACAGCGAGTTGCGATTGCCAGGGCAATTGTAAAAAACCCTGATTTGTTGCTTTGCGACGAGCCGACTGGTGCTCTTGACATTAAAACCGGGATTGAAGTTTTAAAAATTATTCAAAACCTAAATAAAGAACACAAAAAAACAATTATTATTGTTACGCACAACTCAGAGATTGCCAAAATTGCTGACCACGTGATAGAACTTAAAGACGGCCAAATTTTTCGTGATGTGAAAAACGAAAAACCGTTTGCAGTTAGCGAACTTAAATGGTAATGTTTAGTATTTTAAATAAAAAAATTTTAAGAACGTTAAAAAAATCAGCAAAACAATACACAGCGCTTTTCTTAATTTTGACGCTGTTTTTTGTGTTGTTTTTTGGTCTGGTCGCATCTTACCGAGACTTAAAAACCAGAGTCAAAAAAGTATACAAAGCAAGCAACTTAACACACGCTTTAGTTGCCAATACTTACCTTAATGAATTTGACCAAAAAAGGGCAATAAAAGCACTTTCTAACATCGGGTTGAAACCCGAAGACTACGAAATAGATACTAGAGGTTCGGCTTTTTTAAACTTAAAAATAGCAACTGGTTTTAGTGCAGACGAAACAAAAAGTAGTAGTAGAGTGCGTGACTTACAAAAAGACATCGCAAAATTTAAAAAACACATAAACTCAGGTTTTATAGCCTCTGAATACGAAGTAACTTTAACAAAAAAACCTATTTGGGCTGAACGAATTTCAAAAAGT
This sequence comes from uncultured Acholeplasmataceae bacterium, assembly GCA_963534175.1. Classification (GTDB taxonomy): domain Bacteria; phylum Bacillota_I; class Bacilli_A; order Acholeplasmatales; family Acholeplasmataceae; genus CALISC01. The sequence continues at coordinate 4,757 of CAUSQP010000021.1, read as the reverse complement.
TATGTGGTGTATGACCACGAACGAAAAGAAGTTAAAAACCTCAAAAAAGGTATATTTATAAAAGTTGATGACTTTAAGAAATTGCCGCAAATCGGCACCCCTTTAGAAATTGATTTTCCAAAAAAATACCTAGAACTACTGCTTGCAGAAAAAGGCTACAAAATTGATCACACAACAGGAGAAATTGTCTACGCAAATGGTACTCCTGCTTTTAAAGGACTCGAGAGACTTTACTTTGACAGTAATTTTGAAAACATTTTAACTAATCCCGCTTACCTTAAAAACAAGGGAAGCGAAAACTTACCTTATCAGTTTGGCGAAAACTTTTTGTCATACACTGCACTTCGCTCATTTTTAAAGTCAATTGCCGAAAACAAAACTAGACTAAAAGTAGTAGTTCCTATCGCGGGATACGTCTATACAGGCGAAACTATTCAAAAAAATGTATCAACTTTGCAGGCTTTTTTAGATACAAGCACTTTGTTTTCAGAACTAGGTTTACAAAAACCTAAGTTAACCGGCCTACTTGCCGGAATTCAGATGTTTAACGACTTTTTGGTTTGTCAACAAACTGCTGAGTTAAAACACAGTTTTAAAACTAATAACTTAGCAAAATTCCTGCCACTTACAAGTTCAAAAAAAGACTACCAAACCTCAATTTACGACGGCGACTACTTTGCTTTACTTCGCCAAAACTATAAAGACGAGTTTTTTGTGGATTTATTTGCACAAATAGAAACTCTATATAACTTACCAGGAGTTAAAGATAAACTGCTTAGCAAAGAAGTTCAACAAAACAAAAAACTATTGGTTGAACTTCTTAAACTGCCGCAATTTCCAAATCAAGTCAATGTTAGGTTTCTAAACACCAAAGACCCCGAAACTCTGGCAAAACAGTTTATCGCGGAGTACGAAAGACTGCTTAAATTAGAAACCAAAGCAGGCGGAAACGCAGCCAGTCGTTTCTTGTTTGCTAAAACTGGGCAAAACTTATTTACCAACAACGTAGTTAACGAAGACGTTAATTTAACTTTTTACTCAGCGTTTATCTATCCACTAGTTTTCTTTTTAGTCTCACTTTTGATATTTGTTACCACTTCATCGCAACTAATTATTAGAGAAAGTAAAGAAATTGGCACGATGAAGGCCATTGGTATTTCTAAAAAACAAATTTTTAGCCATTACTTAAAAATTAACCTGCTACTTATTTTTACTTCACTTTTAGTGTCACTCGCAATTTCTCCGTTTATCGTTCCGCAAGTTCTTAAAACTAAATATAACTTACTTTATAACCTGCCTAAATATCAATATATTTTTCCTTGGCTAGAAGTTTTAATTTCGGCAACTTTAGTGATTTTAATTACTAGTTTAATTTTATTTTTAGTTATTAAAAAAGAACTTAAGAAAAATCCTGTTGAGTCTATGCTTGGAACCCAAAGCACCTTTAAAGTCAAAAAAGCAAGGTCTGTTAAACGCAGATTTATGTTAGCAATAGCCTTTAGAAATATTAAGGTAAATTTGTTAAGGTCAGCTCTTACCATAATTGGCGTGGCTGGATGTGCTGGCCTGGTTATTGCTTCATTCGGTATTATCGACACAATAAACAAGGGAATTGACAACGACCTTGGCAGTTACTACAACAACGTAGACGCGGCAATGCTACATCTTCGTGGCAAGTCTAGAGAAATTTTAAGTAGTTTAGCAAAACTTGAAATTAACGGAAAAAAAGCCATTAGACACGCCGAACCACTTTACAGTGAAAACTCAATAGTTAGCGCCGAAAACGGGAAAACTAAGCGAATAACACTGCTTGGTATCACTAAAAACTCAAAATTCTACCACCCGCAAAAAGGCTCTAAATACCTAGGTGAAAAAGAGGTTTCAATATCCAGAAGAGACGCAAACTCTTTGGGTTTAAAAGTTGGTGATTTTATTTCTTTTTCAGTACTTGGCCAAACTTACCGTTTTAAGGTTGCCGAAATCAGAGAAACTTTTTTTGTCAACGGTATGATTTTTAACCGCGAAGACTGTCTAAATGAACTACTTGACACCAGTAATATAATCTACGCCAAATTTGCAGACGGCGTTACTAAAAAAGATTTAACTCGCGTGCTTAAACATCAATACTCGGGCGGTGACACTACCTTTGGGCCGCTTGAGTTAGAAGACCAAAAAGCGCTTGGCTATATTGGCAAAGTTATTGAAAGTAAAGAAATTCAAAGAATTATTTCTAAAGTTACCGATGTTGTCTATTCATCTGCAATTACTTTGCTGAGTTTTGCAATAATTTTAGCAATAGTTGTGCTTTATAACTTAGTTAGACTGAACTTTGAAGAAAGACTAAGAGAAATTGCTACCTTGAAAGTTCTTGGCTTTTTCCAACACGAAATTGCGATTTCTATCTTTATTGAAATGCTTACGCTTTCTTTAATAGGTCTTACAATCGGTTTGGCATTTGGTTATCCGTTTTTGTATTTTTATCTCGGAATTAACGAAGTTTCTTATATTAACTTTATGTACAACATTGAATGGCTCTCTTACGTTTTTACCATTGTATTAATTATTTTTGTCAACGCCGTGCTTTCTTTTTACATGGCTTATCGCGTCAAAAAAGTGCCAATGGTAGAATCGCTTAAATCGGTGGAGTGAAAAATGCAGAGAAAAATTTTAACTCGTTTATTTGAATTAAACTCAATTATCTTTATAGTGCTAATGTCGGTTTACTTTCGCCCACTTTGGCTAATTCCGATTTTTTTAGTCTCAGGTATTTTCTTAGTTTACGTGCAAGGCACTTTAACGGTTTTGTCTATGATTTTTCTACTGCCCAAACACCCAAACAAAAAAATATTTAGTTTTTTTCTGACAAACTCAGTTTACTTTATGAATCTCTATATTTTTCGCCAACACTATGTTTTTCATGGACTGAAAAATGTTGAGACAAACAAAACTTACTTGTTTGTCTCAAACCACAAGTCAGAACTAGATCCGTTTGGCTACTTAGAGATTTACGATAAGTTAACTTTAGCCTTTACACCAAAGTCAGAACTGTTTAGATTTTTAATCTTAAGAAAAGTTTTTAAAATGCTAAATTGCATTAAAATCTACAGAAACGACATCAGAAAAACTTTAGTTGAATTAAACGAAGGCATTAAAAAAGCAAGTTCTGGTCAGTCTTTTTTAACATACATTGAAGGTGGGATTAAAAACCGAAAAATTGAAGAAATTGAAGAAGTGAAACCAGCAGCACTTAAACTTGCCTATAAAGCACAAACCGAAATAATGCCTGTTGCTTCGTTTGGAATGGTTAAGAAAAATAGATTTTTTCCGCTAATTAGAAAGACCGTGTATCTTTACTTTTTAGAGCCAATTTCTTATAATTCATATTGTTTAAAGCCAACCGAAGACCTGGCTGAACACCTAAAAAATCTAATAAATTTAAAGATTAAACAACATAAGGAGGAATTTGTCCTATGACAATGTATGATTTGATTTTAAAAAAACGAAATAAAGGGGTTCTAACTGACCAAGAACTGACCTATATAATTACTGAATACACAGCAGGTCGTGTACCTGACTACCAAATTTCTGCTCTTTTAATGGCAATTTACTTTAACGGAATGACCCCAGAGGAAGCAACTTCACTTGCTCTAATTATGGCGAAGTCTGGTGAAATGCTTGATTTGTCTGGAATCAACGGCGTGACTGTTGACAAACACTCAACAGGTGGAGTTGGCGACAAAGTTTCGCTTGTTTTAGCACCAATGCTGGCAGCCTGTGGTGTTAAACTTGCAAAAATGTCTGGACGCGGACTTGGACACACTGGTGGGACTATTGATAAACTTGAGTCAATTCCTGGTTTTCAAGTAGAACTTGAGCCAAATGAGTTTATCGCTCAAGTTAACAAAATCGGAGTTTCTATTATTGGGCAATCTACCAATATCGCCCCTGCTGACAAAAAACTATACGCTCTTCGCGATGTGACTGCCACAGTTGACTCAATTCCACTAATCGCTGCGTCTATAATGTCTAAAAAACTTGCATCTGGCGCTAAATGCATTTGTCTAGATGTTAAATGCGGAAGCGGTGCATTTATGAAAAATCAAAAAGACGCAGAAGCGTTGGCCGCTCAAATGATTTCAATTGGTAACCTTGCTGGCCGTAAAATGGCTGCAGTTATTACTAATATGGACGAACCGCTTGGCCACAAAATCGGTAACTTACTAGAAGTTATGGAAGCCTATGATAATCTAAACGGTAAAATCACTCCTGACTTAATGGAAGTCTGCATGACAATTGGCTCAATTTTACTGCAAAACGCCAAAGGTATATCTGAACAAGCGGCTAGATCAGAGTTAAAACAAGCCGTGGAAAGTGGACGTGCTAAACAGGTATTTTTAGACTTTGTTAAGGCTCAACACGGAGATATTTCTGTGTTTAGTGATTTAACTAAATTGTTAAAAGCCCAAAAATATGAACTAAAAAGCCCTGAGTCTGGATACATTGCTAAGTTTGACACAATCAAAATTGGTGATGCTGCGCGTTTACTTGGTGCCGGTAGACTTTCAAAAGAAGACGTGCTTGACATGGCGGTTGGTATTGATTTAATTAAAAAAATCGGCGCTAAAGTAGAAAAAGGCGAGACAATCGCGGTTATTTATCACAAAGAAAAAGGTTTAAAAGAAGCCACAGAAACTCTGCTTAGTTAAATGACTATTGCTATGACATAACCAGCCGATAATGTGTTAATTGAAAAGGTG
>CAUSQP010000020.1:0-8996 GCA_963534175.1 uncultured Acholeplasmataceae bacterium | reverse complement strand
ACAGTATATTGCTTACTTGAAAAATTGCTAACAGAGTATATTTTCAATGTTCTTGTTCCTGAAGAGAAACGTATTGAAAAGAAAGCAGATGGCACTGAAAAAGAAATAGTTGTCCAAATTTATCCAGGTTATGTTTTCGTGGAAATGATAGTAAGCGACAACGCTTGGTATGTGGTGAGAAATACCCCAAATGTTTCCGGAATTTTAGGTTCGGGTGGAAAAGGTAAAAAACCAGTTCCAGTGCCTGAACATGAAATGAAGCCAATTTTGGAAAAACAAGGTTTAATTGCTAAAGAAACCTACCAGCATTTAGTTGATAAACTTGTTCAAATTATAGACGGTTCAATGGCAGGACAACAAGGCACTGTTCTTTCTGCTGATGATGAAAAAAGAGAATTGGTTGTCTTAATAAGTGCTTTTGGTCGTTCAACTGAGTTTACAGTTCCTGTAGACTTTGTTAAAGAACTTAAAGCCTAAACTAATTTTTTTTAAACCACACTAGTTTAGCCCACCCGGCTGGGTGGGTTTTTTAATAATATAAAGGAAAAAAATGCCCGCAATTTTAGAAGTTAAAAATTTAAATTTTAATTTTCAAAATAAACCGCTTTTGGTGAACGTAAGTTTTGATGTCAAGGCTGGTGAGTTTTTTTGCGTAGTTGGCCGCAATGGTGCTGGTAAATCTACTTTAGCAAGAATCTTAGTTGGACTGGAAAGCGCAAAAAGTGGAGTAGTAAATTTTAATTTTAACGAAAAAACACTTACGTTAAATGAAGCAAACTTAAGTAAAATCAGAGAAAACATCGGTCTGGTTTTTCAAAATCCAGAGAACCAGTTTGTTGCCCAAACTGTTTTTAAAGAACTTGCTTTTAATTTAGAAAATAAGTGTGTTGAAAGAACAGAAATAGAAAAAAAGGTAAAAGCAATTGCAAATGACTTTGATTTGACTGAACTGCTTTCAGAAATTCCAACTGCTTTATCGGGTGGCCAGATGCAAAAACTGGCAGTAGCCAGTAGCCTAATTTCTGGTGCTAAAATTTTAATTTTTGATGAGTCTTTATCTATGTTAGACACAGAAACCAAACAAAAAACTTTAAAACTAATTAAAAAAATCAATACTGTAGATAAAATTACCGTTATTTTAATTACTCATGACCCCGAAATTTTGATCAACGCAGATAGAGTACTTAATATTAACAACACCAAAGCACAGGTAATTAGTTCAAGTGAGTATATTGATACTCTTTCAGACAGAGTATTGCCGCTGACCTTGCAGTTTTACAAAAACGAAGAAAACCCTGAAATTAAGAGATACATATGGCAACAGTTGCGCGAAATTTAAGTTTTAAATACTCAAAGCAAGGTGAAAGTAAACTAAAAAATATTAACTTTGCTTTTGCTGCAGAAAACGAGTTTATTGCGATAGTTGGTGAAACTGGTGCTGGTAAAACTACGCTTTTAAAACATCTAAATGCTTTACTTAAACCAACTAGCGGAGAAATTGTTTACGGTAACTTTAAAATTAAGGCAAAGCGCCCAGTTTTTCGTTCGCTGAATTTTTTAAGACAAAAAAACGCTTTGCTTTTTCAGTTTCCAGAACATCAGTTGTTTGCAGAAACTGTGTTAAAAGATGTTTGTTTTGGTCCTAAAAACTTCAAAGAAACTAAAAAAAATGCAGAAAAACTAGCAAAAGACGCACTTGTTTTAACAGGTTTGCCTAAAAACTTTTGGCAAGTTTCTCCTTTTAAGTTATCGGGCGGTGAGATGAGAAAGGCGGCTTTGGCGGGTGTTTTTGCGCTAAATCCGGAAGTGCTTTTGCTTGATGAGCCGACCCGTGGGCTTGATTTAGAGAGTGCGCATAAATCACTTAACTTATTTAAAGACTGGCAAAAGCAGACTAAAGGTACAGTGATTTTAATTACACACGATTTGGAAATTGCTTATAAGTACGCAACTAGAGTAGTTTATTTAAATAAGGGACAAATTGTGGCCGACTTACCTAAATTAGATTTTTTTGACCTTAAAAACAACTTACCTAAACCCAAAATTTTTAAATTAATTATCCTTGTTAACCATCTATTCAATACTGATTTGACTTTTAAATTAAAAGAAGATCTTACCGCTTTGTTTGAAAAGGAAGTTTTGAAATGAACAGCAATTCGGTTTTTGGTCAATATCAAAACAACGGTTCTTTTTTAAACAAAACAAACCCGTTTGTTAAATTACTATTAGTAATTCAACTAATTACTATTACTTTTTTGTTTCCGCTTTCTACAAATATTTACGTAATTTCAGGGCTTGTTACTTTTGCTTTATTTACTCTGTTAATTTTGGCTTTCGCAAAAGTCAATATTTTTAAAATTTTAAAATCACTAACCGCCATTTTAACTTTACTGATTTTAACCGTGTTAATTAAAGTGTTGACCTATTTTCCTGGTCAATCTGAAAAACCTATATTTGCTAGTTTGAGTTTTTCACTCACCTGGATGAATATTTCCCTAATCGTATTGTTTATTTTTATGTTGGCTTATTTAGCTAAATACATTAAAATCAACTTAATTTTCTTACCTTTAGTTTTAGTATTTAGCTTTACTTTACTTTACTTTCTGCCAAATTATAAGTTCTATACATTTCAAGTTACCTTATTTAAAAAACCACTTTTTGAAGCGCTTTTCTTGGTTATCAGAGTAATATGTGTGTTATTTTTAATGTCTGGTCTGACCGCAACAACGTCGCCACTTGAACTAACTTATGGTCTGGAGAAATTATTTTATCCGCTTAAGTTAGTTGGTCTTAAAATTCAGACTTTTACCTTTGTTTTTTCTTTAACTATTCGCTTTATTCCGAGTTTAGGTAAGCAAATTTATAAAATCACCGAAGCTCAAAAAGCCCGCGGTTTTGATTTAAAAAGTGCAAATATTTTTAGAAAAATTAAGTTTATAGTAGCAATTTTAATTCCGCTTTTTGTCAATTCATTTAAGGCTGCTTTTGAACTTGCAGATGCTTTAGATGTGCGTGGTTTTGACTTAGATAAACCAAGAACTGAGTCAGGTGACTATAGATTAAAAGCACTTGACTGGACTTTAATTTTAGTTTTTTCGCTTTTGACTGTAAGCGCTATAGTTTTAAGAATTTTGGGATTAGTATATGGAATTAAATTATAGATACGCCTTAATTCTTGAGTACCGCGGTACTGCTTATTTTGGCTCACAACGCCAAAATACACTGCCAACCGTTCAAAACGAAATTGATAAAGCCTTGAAAAACATGACCCAAATCAAGGTAAAAACTCACTTTGCTTCAAGAACAGACAAAGGAGTGCACGCTGAGTTTCAGGTTTGTCATTTTGATATTCCTGTTTTGCTTGACATCGCTTATTTGCCGCATAACTTAAATAAGCGCTTGCCTGAAGACATTAGAGTTAAAAAAGCAGTTTTAGTTAGTGATGATTTTCACTCAAGACACAGCTCAATTAAAAAAACTTATATCTACAAAATTGCCAAAAAACCAGTTAACGCGTTTAACTCAGAGTATTCAGTTTATTTTGGTGATTTAGATATCAAAAGTATGAAGGAAGTTTTGCCGATGTTTATCGGCACTAAAGACTTTAGGGGTTTTGCTAAAACTGAGCCGGATGAAGAAACTGTTAAAAATATTTTAGATATCAAACTAACCGAAAACAGACAAGAATACACGCTAAAAATTACCGGAACTGGTTTCTTGCGTTATATGGTCAGGTCAATTGTTGGAGTTTTGGCCAGAGTTGGCAAAAAAACTTTTGATCAAGCAAGAGTTTCTGATATTTTTTTAAAAAAAGACCACACGCTTTGTGGAAAAACCGCACCCGCGAAAGGTCTAACTTTAAAAAGAATTTATTATCTTAAAAAATGGAAAATAAAAAAATAATTTTCTTTATTTTTTAATTGACCTATATCTGGCTTTATGGTAATATTATTAAGTAATGCGGGCGTGGCGGAACTGGCAGACGCGCTAGACTTAGGATCTAGTTCCCCTGGAGTGCAGGTTCAATTCCTGTCGCCCGCACCATCAATTAAAAATTATTTAAAGTGTGCTTGCCACACTTTTTTATTTTAAAGGAAAATAAATGACTAGATTAGACCGTGTACTTGCAAATTTAAAATATGGGAGCCGCAAAGACTGTCAAACCTATATAAAAAAAGGTTTAGTTTCAGTCAACGGCGAAGTTTGTACAAAAGTAGACAAAAAAATTGAAGAGACTGACCTTATCATTTTCAACGATTCAGAAATTAAGTATTTACCTAACTTTATTTTGATGTTAAATAAGCCAAAAGACTACATTTCTTCAAACGTAGACGGAAAATATCCTTCCGTGCTTAATTTAATTGACGAACCATATAGCCGTTATGATTTAAAGATTGCAGGCAGATTAGATGTAGATACCACCGGTCTGCTTTTAATTACCAATATAGGTTCGTATGTACATAAAATTGTTTCTCCGAATTCCAAAGTTGTCAAAACTTATTTAGCAGAACTAAAAAATCCTTGGACTGATAAGGATGTAGAATGCCTACTTAAACCAATGATTTTAAGAGACGGCGAAAATAAGCAGTATATTGCCAAAGCCTTAGCCGCACAACTAATAGATAAATACTGCGTAGAAATCAAAATAGACATGGGTAAGTATCACCAGGTTAAAAACATGGTACAAAATTGCGGAAACGAAGTTGTTAATTTAAAAAGAATAGCCGTTGGTAATTTAAAGTTACCTACTAACTTAAAAATTGGTGAGTACAAAGAAGTTAAACTAAACGAAATCACAAATATCTGTGAACAGTCTTGAACTCAACTGCTGTTTTTTGTTAAAATAAAGTGAAAGCACGAGTTTATTTAAAACAAAATTACACATTTAAAAACTCACAAAAAGGAATGAAAATGAACGAAAATCAAGAACAAATAGAACAAGTTAATCAAAATATTTCTGAGTCTAGCACTAAAACTAAAAGAATTGGGGTAATTTTAAGATACAGTAAACCCTACACTTTGAAGCGACTAAAAACTATTAAACAAATCAAAATTTTAAGAATTTCGGAAAAACACGAAACTTGTTATTTATATATGGACGAAAGTTTTTTTAAGAAGTTTGTCTCTATTATGCGTTCATCTGGCCACATTTGGGCAGAGAAATCAGAAATTTTTTTAGACCAACATCTGAATTTTGACACCGAAATTTTTACAGAGGCAGATGAAGTTTGCGGAATGGACGTCTCTGATATAGATTTACAAAACATTCCTGAAATCGCAGATTTAGAAAATCAATTTAGTTAGTTATTTTTTAAAAATAAGGAGTTTAAAATGTCAAGCAAGAAAAAGTTAATTTATTTAATTTCAGCGCTTTCCTTAATTTTGTTCACCGTAGTTTTAACTGCTGTTTTAGTAGTTGTTTTAAAACCAAAAGCAGCTAAAACCCAAGATAAATTAGTTAATTTTAAAATTCAGCATATCTTTCAAGGACTGGGAACTGAAATTGCTGAAAAAATAGTTGAAGAAATTAAGCAAGCAAAACCTGACACGAAAGTTACAATTACTGAAGCAGATCGCAAAAAAGAATATGATTATGGTTTTGAAGTCGCAGATTTCGCTGAAACCAAAGAAATTAAGTCAGACAGCACTACTGTTTTTGAAATCAGATACGGTCGTAAATTGTTTTCAGTTAACTTTGAAGTTAATTTTAATGGTACGCATTTTCAAGGAGTTAACTTTAAAAATCCAGATCCACAAACCGTTAAATATGCAGGCAAAGCAGTAGAGCCCAAATCGCCTTCTATTACTAAACCTGGGCATAATTTTGTCTTTAAACACTGGCAACTTAAAGACGAGATGAACGGTGTTTATAAAAAAATCGCTGCCTTTGCCTTTAGTCAACCAATTGTTAAAAACATCACTTTAGTTGCTTATTTTGAAGAACTGTTTTCTGTAAACTACGACGTTGAGTTGGAAAATGCAGATGGCACTTTTGAAACCAAACAAGAAAGACAAGGTTGGTTTCAAGCAGGTTCTGTGCATACAGTTAACTACGCCAATCCAAATCCAGCAATCTATGAAAACCCAGTTTACTCAGTAAGTAATTTAACAGTAAGTCCAGACAGCTCAAAAAATCGCGTTAAAATTACTTTGAAAAGAAAAACACACGATGTTAACTTCAATTTAGTCGGGGCTAACTTTAATATCGCTGCCAAAAAAATTAAACACGGCGCCTTAGTTGGAGACATTGACGTATCTTTCATTTATAAATCTGGCTACTACATTCAAGAAATTAAGGTAGATGGCCGCAAATTTGATTTGCGCAGACTTCAGACTTGGTTGGTTGAAAAAACCATAAATGTAGAAATTGTTTTAGCAAAAGACATCACAGGCAAAGGTAAATACCCGCAATCTCAATCTGCAGTTGACATCAACCAATTGACGTTAATGGAAAACTCAGTTCGAAAAACTTATTTTAAAGTCAACGGCAGAGTAAAAAAACTTGAGTTTACTCGCTTTTTTTACAAAGACAGCAAAGGAAATAAATACGAAAAGTTCAACGATAAATACTTTAAATTTGAAGAAGTTGAGTTTACGCAAATTCCTGACAATACTGCTTATTTCACTAAAAAAATTATAGATTTTGCTCCATACAATTATCTTAGTGCCGATAAACCTGTATCCGAAAAACCCGCTGATACTTTTTTAAACGCCTTAAATAAAGACATTGAAATTACTCTGGGTTTTGACACTTTTTTACCTACTTACGACGACAGCCCTTTTTCGGTTAAACCAGCACTTAATAAAAGCAATTTTACCGAACTTACGAAAAACGCAACAGATTACGCTTACGAAGTTTATATTTCTAGTGCCTATCGTCAGCAGTCTGATTACTTAGATTCACAAATTTACGGGGTTAAAAGTATTCAAAAAATTCTTGACTATGGTGCTATGCATTGGTGGTTGAAAACAGAAAGCGAAACAATCGAAATTAATGCAAATTGTATTACTCATTTAGGCAAATTAGCCGAACAACAACAAAACTATTTGTTTGGTGTGGTGGTTTGCAAAAACTAACCCTGTCTGCTGGTTAAGATTTCAAAATGTGTGTCAAGTGTTGATACTTGACGCACATTTTATTTTATGGTAAACTATTTTTGTATTTAAAGCAAAAAAGGAGTATATTATGGCATTAAAAATTAGACTTCAAAGATTCGGTTCAACTAAACGTCCTTTTTACCGTATAGTTGCTGCAGAAAGCCAAAGAGCACGTGACGGTAAGTTTCTAGAAATAGTTGGTACTTACAATCCACTTACTGGTGTAGTTGAAATCAAACAAGAAGTATACAGCGCCTGGATTTCTAAAGGTGCTAAACCAAGCGACACAGTTAAATCACTTTTAAAGAAACAAAAATAAACATAGACGGAGTTTCAAATCATGGGTTTAAATTTTGAACAAATTCTAGCCAGCTTTGTCCGTCCCTTGTTAATTTATCCAGATGCACTTGAAATTAAAGTTTCTGAGCAAGCAGATTTAGTAGATATTTTGATGTTAGTAGAAGAGGCAGATCTTGGCCGAATAATTGGCAAAGGTGGTAAAACCGCTGCTGCTCTTCGTCAACTACTTTACTCAATTGCTACTAGAAACGGCAAAAAAGTCGCTTTGGAAATAAAAGCAAAGTAGTTAAATTAGTGTTTTTAATTGGCAAAGTAATTAAACCTTTTTCATATAAAGGTTGGGTTAAGGTGGAAAATCTTTCAGATTTTCCACGTTTTTTCGTGAATAGTATTGTTTATATTGAAAACAAAGAATTTGAAATTGAGCAAACTAAACCAGGTACTAAATGTTTACTTGTTAAACTAAAAGAAGTAAACTCAGAAGAACAAGCAAAAGCAATTTCGCAAAAACAAATTTACAGCAAAGTTCGCCCTGAATTAAAAGAAAGTGAGTTTGTTTGCGCTGATTTGCTAAGCAAGCCTGTTTACTTTCAAGATAAACAAATTGGTTTAGTTAAAGAAGTTTACTTTTATCCAAGCCAACAAGTACTTGAAATTGAAAAACTAGATAAAACTAAGTTTATGTTGCCATTTGTTTTACATTTTATTAAAAAAGTAGAAAGCGACAAAATTATTGCCCAAAATCTTGGAGAAGTGCTGTGAAAATAGACATTGTTACTATTTTTAATGAGGCTTATACTGGCTTTTTAAACACTTCCATCGTACACCGCGCTATCGAAAATAAACAATTGACAGTTAACCTACATAATTTAAGAGACTTTAGTTTAGACAAAAACAAAAAAGTAGATGACACTGTATACGGTGGGTCTGTTGGCATGTTAATGGCAGTTGAACCACTTTTTAGAGCAGTTACTTCATTAAATAAAAACACAAAACCGTTTGTGATTTCTTTTTCTCCACAAGGCAAAAAACTCAATCAAACATTGTTAGATGAACTTGCTAAAAAACCACATTTAGTCTTGATTCCTGGACACTACGAGGGTTATGACGCTCGTGCACTTAACTTCATTGACTTAGAGATTTCTTTAGGGGATTTTGTGTTAACTTCAGGGATTTTACCAAGTCAAATCTTAATAGATGGACTAGTTAGACTAATTCCTGGTGTAATAAATCAAAACTCAGTTGACACAGACACCTTTAAATACAACTCAATTTTAAAGTATCCTGAATACACAAAACCTGCTGTTTTTAATAATTTCTCGGTCCCAGAAATTCTTTTAAGCGGAGATCATAAAAAAGTAGATGACTACAACTTTGAGCAGGCTGTACTTAACACACTTAAAAAAAGACCAGATTTAATTAAAAACAAACCATTTAATTTAGCAATTTATAAAAAAATTAAGGCTGTTTTAGATAATTATAAACAACAAAACAAGTAAGAAAAACTGCACACTCGTGGCAGTTTTTTTAATTGTAATTTACAAAAAAATAAACAATTAAGGCAACTAAAAACCAAAATTACACACTTTTTTAGGTAA
>CAUSQP010000019.1:0-9387 GCA_963534175.1 uncultured Acholeplasmataceae bacterium | reverse complement strand
ACTAAAAATACAATTAAATCTATCTTATATAGACTAAATGAAGAAAATAAAATTGTCAGACTAATAGACGGCCTTTACACAAAACCTAAATTCAGCAAATTCTTCAACGAATATACTTATCCCGATGTTGATGAAATTGCTCAAAAAATTGCCGAAAAATTTTCCTGGAATATCACTCCTGCTGCTGATACTGCACTAAACTACACTGGTCTTTCTACTCAAGTTCCAAATGAATACATTTACATTTCAGACGGCGAGTATAGAAAGTATCAATATAGAGGAAAAACGATCACTTTTAAACGAACTAGCAATAGAAACATCGCAAACTACTCGAATGAACTCGCTATTTTAATTCAAGCAATTAAAGCACTTGGCAAAGAAAACATTAACGACAAAGAAATCCAGAGACTTGCTAGATTTGCTAAAAATATCAAAGAAGATTTATGTAAAGACGTAGTTAAAATCAGCTTTTGGATGCAAGAAATCCTTAAAAAAATCAAAGGGGAAAATCATGAACAAAATTCTTAAATTAACAGACGAAGAACTAGAAATTGCGATCAAAAACACCGCAGATAAAATGGGTTTATCTAAAGCAATTGTAGAAAAAGACTTATGGGTTTTTGTAATTTTGCAATACTTATTTACTAAGTTTAAATTCAAAGACAAAATAGTTTTTAAAGGTGGAACTAGTTTGTCAAAAGTCTATAACTTAATAGAAAGGTTTTCAGAAGACATAGACATCGCTCTGAACTGGAAGGTTTTAGGGTACGAAGAAACCGAACCTTGGCTAGATAGAAGCAACACTAAACAGCTTAAATTTAACGAGAAATTAAACGAAGATACAGCAGTATTTTTGAGAAACGAGTTTTTGCCAGTTCTACAAAAAGACTTTAAAGAAATTCTTAAAAATAAGGCTTTCAGTTTTGAAATTGATGAAACTGATAAAAATACAATTTGTTTTGCATATCCAAATAACCACAAAGACAACTCTATATTGCAAGTTATTAGACTAGAAATCGGCTGCTTAGCAGAGCCAGTTCCTGCATCAAGACAAAAAATCAAAAGTTATATTCAGGAAATTTATTCCGATAATTTAGGCGAAGATATTGAAGTCGTGGCTGTTTCTTTTCTTAGAACCTTTTTTGAGAAAATAACAATCTTACACAGAGAAGCCAACCGAGTAAACGGTAACTATCCACGCAGATACTCAAGACACTACTACGATGTTTTTAGAATGATTAAAACAGAAATCAGAGAAATGAGTTTGAAAAATCTTGGACTGCTAAAAGCAGTAATTAACTTCAAGAAAAAGTTCTATACTTGCAACTGGGCAAAATATGAAGAAATTCTAAGCGGTAATTTAAAACTAGTACCGCCTCAGCCTGGTCTAGATGAATTTCAAAAAGACTATTTACAGATGCAAACAATGCTTTTTGGCAAAAAAGTTTCGTTTGCAGAAATTATTGATGAGATACAAAAATACGAAACAGAAATAAACACAGCAATTAAAAAATATTTTTTAGTTGATAAATAAAATTTAGACTGTTTTTTAAAAATAAAAGCAGTAGTTTACAAGTTAAACTACTGCTTTTTTATTACTTATTTTATCTAGCGATTTTATACGTATTTCTAACGGTTTATTGACAAAAAACTTGATTAATTTTATTAAATAATGCACCCGAAACTATATACTTTTGGGTGCATAAATTACGATAAAAAAATACACATAGTGTCAAAATTAACTAAATGGTTCTGAATTTTAATTTTGCCTATTTTTGCACTTTCTGTGTATTTTTGTTCAGTGATTTGTTTTGACTGCACAAGTATCTTTATTCGTTTTGTTCTTGTTTGCTTTTTTTCGTTTCTTTGGTTTGTCTTCGGTTTCCGCGAAAGCAGATAAGTGTCCAACTTCACGAATTAACTTTCTAAGAGTAATAATTTCTATATAAGTTTTTCTGTTTTCAGAAATCACTTCACCGTCTTTAAAAAACTTGTTTTTACGATACTCAATCTTTTGATAAGTTTGTTTTATTGTGTTAAAGATATAAAAAACGGGTTTAAAAATTGTTCTAAAGTCATAAATTCTTTCAACTAAATATTGCTCTGGCAAAATTTTAGAAAAATAATCTACTTTAATATGTACGGGGCTGTCAACAAAATCTAGGGCTTCCATTACTATTTTGTATTCAAGACAAAACTTATAGATGTGCAAAATAAAGTCAAACTTATTAAAGATTTGATCAAGGACAATAACTGGCAGCATCTCTGATTTTTTGGGTGCACGTTTGTACTTGGCAAAAAACACGTCGCCTTTTGTATAAATAGGCTCTGTGAGTTCAGGAATTACCTTAGTTTTGACTTTCTGGGTAATCTCGCCGTTGTTTGGTTTAGCAGAAATAAAAGTGTAGTCAAAGGTGTATTTGGGTTTCAAGATATGGGGAATGAAGTCAAGGGCTTTTTTAATTTGCATATTGTCGGTTGCTACTAGCGTTTTTTTGGCCTTAAACTCATAGAAACTCAGGTGTTTTTTGCTTTGGTTTAAAGCAATTAAATCAAACTCACAAAGCGGATAAGTTAGCCTGCGTCCGTTGTGGTAAGTTGTGTAAATGTAGTAAAACGCGTTGTTTGCGATGTTAAAGTTTTGAAATTGATTGGCAACAATGTGGCGTGAATTGTCAAAGTGGGGTGAGATAAACTTAATGTCCGCATCTTGGTTTTTGGCAATTATTTCGCTAATACAAAAGACTTCGTAAGCCTCCCCACGAGCGGCATTGTAAGCCTGGTCTTGGGATTTTTTTAAGGTATTTCTTTTGAGTTCTTTTAGTAAATATCCGTCTTTAGTTTGAGTTAAAATTGGCGCACTTTGGCTTTTCATTAGTCTAATCCTTTCAGTTCAGCGATTGCATCGCGAAAGTTAATTGCACTTTCAAAGTCAAACTCAGCCGCTGCTTTTTCCATTAGTTTAGTCAGCTCAGAAATCAACTCAGGCACGGATTTTTCGGATTTAGTGATATGTTCAATCGCTGGATTGAGTTTTTCACCAAAGTCTATATTTTCAATGTTTTGCTTTTCAATAACAATTGGCGACACACCGTTTGCTTTGTTAAATTCCAACTGAATCGAGCGACGACGGTTGGTTTCAGCAATCGCTTCATGCATTTGTTTAGTAGTTTCGTCTGCATACATGATAACTTTAGCCGAACGATTGCGACAAGCCCTGCCAATAATTTGGATAAGTGAGTTTTTAGACCTAAAAAGTCCAGGGATGTCTGCGTCTAGTATCGCAACTAAACTAACTTCCGGGATATCCAGGCCTTCTCTAAGCAAGTTAATGCCGACCAAAGCATCGTATTTGCCTGCCCTTAAGTCTTTAATGATTTTCAAGCGTTCAATACTTTTGACTTTTGAGTGCAAGTAAGCAACTTTCAGACCATTTTCTTTGAAGTATTTAGTTAAAAGTTCGGCGGTGTGAATGGTCAGACAAGTTACTAAAGTGCGTTCATTTCGCTCGGCTCTGACCTTAATTTCTATAAACAAATCGTCAATTTGGCCAAGTTTTTCTCTGATTTCAATTTCAGGGTCAACTATGTAGGTTGGACGAATGACTTGTTCAATTATCGGTAAATTACGGTTCATTTCGTATTCACCCGGAGTTGCAGACATATAGATAACTTTATCTAGTTTTTTAGTAAACTCATCAAAGTAAAGTGGGCGGTTGTCAAAAGTAGAAGGCAGGCGAAAACCGTATTCAACTAAGTTGGACTTGCGGGCTGAGTTGCCAGCAGACATTCCCTTGACTTGTGGCATTGTGATGTGAGACTCATCAACCACAGTAATAAAGTCTGTGCCAAAAAACTCAAGTAAAGTAGAAGGAGTGGCATCTGGCTCTTTTAACTGCATATGACGTTGATAGTTTTCAATGCCAGTGCAGGTGCCAGTCAGTTCAATCATTTCAATGTCGTAGTTAGTGATTTGTTGTAAGCGTTGTGCTTCAAGTAGTTTGTTTTGAAAATTAAGTTCAGCGAGGCGGTCTTCCAACTCTTGTTTAATTCGTTCGATTGCCAGGCGTTGTTTTGCTTCGTTTACTAAAAAGAAAGTAGCCGGGTATATTGTGATAAACTCAATTCGTTTTTGTGGACGTAGGTTCATTTTGTCAACAAAAACAATGTCTTGAACCAAATCATCTTCAAACTCCACGCGAATTCCTTGGTCGTGGGTGTTTGCAGGATATATATAGACTGTGTCTCCTTTGACTTGAAAAGTTCCGCGTTTTTTATCAAAATCATTGCGAGTATATTTGATCTTAACTAGTTTTTCAATAAAGTCAGAAACTGACATTTTGGCGTTTTTGCGCACAAATAAGGTTTGCGCTTTAAACTCCTCGAAGTCGCCGATGTCGTAAATCGCCGAAACCGAGGCGACCACTATTGTGTTTTTAGACTCCATCAAAGAAGAAATGGTTTTGTTTCTAAGTTGATCAATATCGTCGTTAATTGCGGCGTCTTTGGCAATATAAGTATCAGTTGCGACGTTATAGGCCTCTGGTTGGTAGTAGTCGTAGTAAGAAATGTAGTACTCTACGTTGTTTTTCGGAAAAATTTGTTTGAGTTCTGAGTAAATTTGGCCGGCTAAAGTTTTGTTTGGTTCAAGAATTAAAGCGGGTTTATCTAGATTGGCAATAATGTTGGCAATAGTAAAAGTTTTGCCGGTTCCAGTTGCCCCCAGCAAAATTTGTTCTTTTACTCCGTTTTGGAAGTTTTGAGTAATTTCTTTAATTGCGTTGACCTGATCTCCTTTCGGTGTCAGGTTTGAAATTAGTTTGTAAATTTTAAGATACCAACTTTAAAATATTAAAAAGATGTTCGTGGTCCCTTTTTTCTAAAAGTGCTTCGGCTAAAGTTGAAGAAACTGCGGTTGAATTTTTCAAACCAACTGCAAGTCCTCCGGTTTTACCCAACTTAATTAACTCAACTGCGTGAACTCCAAGAGTAGTTGCCAAAAAGCGGTCGTATTGAGAAGGACTGCCGCCGCGCTGCACGTATCCAAGCACAGTAGCCCTTGAGTTAAAACCGGTTTCTTTGGAAATTTCTTTAGCAAGTTCATGAACATCTAGAAGTTTTTCAGAAACCACAACTATTGCGTGTTTGCGGTTTTGGCGCTTGTATTCTTTAAATTTAGCCATCAAGTGAGCCTTATCAAAAGGTTTGTCGTGAGTGATTACATATTCAGCACCACCACAAATCGCTGAGTAGATAGCAAGTTCAGAAGAACCTCTGCCCATAGTTTCAATCACAGAACAACGGTGGTGCGAAGACGAAGTATCCCTTAGTTTGTCAATTGCGTCCATTATAGTGTTAAGAGCAGTTGAAAAACCGATTGTGCTGTCAGTTCCCCCAAGGTCGTTGTCAATTGTTGCCGGAATTCCAATTACGTTAACACCCAGTTTAGATAAAGCAAGTGCACCTAGGTAAGTACCGTTTCCGCCAATTGTAATTAAATAATTGACAGTTGCTTTTGCTAGGTTGGCTTTTGCGATTTTTTGTACAGAGATTTCTGTAAACTCTTTTAAGCGGTTAGTTCCCAAAAAAGTTCCACCCATTTGCAGAAAGCCACTAACATCGGTTGATTTTAATTCAAAAAAATCATTTTCCACTAAACCAGCATATCCGTTTCTAATGCCAATAACTGAAAATCCAGCCTGTTCGCTTGAGCGAACAACAGCACGAATTGCTGCGTTCATACCTGGTGCGTCACCACCAGAAGTTAAGATTGCTATTCTCATATTAGTCTCCTAAAATAGGTATAAAATACCTACTTAATTTTAACACGAAAGCAGATAAGTAAGGAGTTTAAACGGTAATTATGCTGTTTGGAAAGTTAAGTAAAAATTATAAAAATTTGTTTCTTAAACTTAAGTTTTTTTAGTTTTAAAAATCCTTGGAAACTACCTAATAAGCCGATTATTGAAGTTATCAAAAGCTAGTTTCTTAGTTGAGTTATTATATTAAATAGGTGTGCTATAATTGATACGAGAGGTAAAAATATGGCATTAAGAGGATCTGTATTAATTGGACAATCTGGTGGACCTACAAGTGTTATCAATTCATCACTTTTAGGAATTTATGAAGAATGTGCAAAATACGAATTTATTGAAAATATTTACGGAGCACAAAATGGCATTGTTGGCGCAATAAACGGTTGGCTAATTAACATTCGTGCTCAAGATAAACAAAAACTGGAATTACTTAAAAATACCCCATCTTCTGCACTGGGAAGTTGCAGATATAAACTAGACAAAGACCTTAACCACCCTGACTACAGAAAAATCCTTGAGACTTTTGCGAAATACGACATTCGCTACTTTTTCTACATTGGTGGCAATGACTCAATGGACAGTGCTTACAAAATTTCTCAGTACTTGCAATCACAAAAATATGAATGCCGAGTAATAGGTATTCCTAAAACTATTGACAATGACCTTGAGTTAACTGACCACACACCGGGATATGGCTCTGCGGCTAAGTATATTGCAACTACTATTATGGAGTTAAAACAAGACGCTAGTGTATACAGAACTCCGTCTATCAATATTGTTGAAATTATGGGTAGAAACGCAGGCTGGTTAACAGCCAGCGCTATGCTTGCCAAAAAGGCAGGATTTGGACCTGATCTTTTCTATCTACCTGAACAAACTTTTTCAATTCAAGGCTTTATCGCAGATGTTCAAAAAGTTTTAAAGAAACAACCGCACGCTTTTATAGTTGTATCTGAAGGTCTTAAAGACAAAGAAGGCAAATATATTGCCGAACTTTACAAACAGTCTACTAAAGATGCGTTTGCCCACACTCAACTTGGCGGAGTTGCCGAGATTTTGGCAAATGAACTAAAAAAAGTTTGTGACGTGAAATCTAGAGCTATAGAACTTTCTACTATGCAGAGAGCATCTGCTCACATACAAAGCAAAACAGACGTGCAAGAAGCCTACAACTCAGGTGTGTTTGGAGCAACTGCGGCTATTATGGGGCACACAGATAAAATGATTGCAGTTAAAAGAGTTGCTGGACCAATGTATAAACTAGAATACGGGGTAGTTTCACTTTCTCGCATTAAAAACAACGAAAAAAGAGTACCACTTGAGTGGATTAAACCAGACCACACAGGCTTAACTCAGGACTTCATTGACTACGCAGAACCACTAATTCAGGGTGAAATGAAAGTGCCTTTTGAAAATGGTCTTCCTAAATACTTTGAATTCAAAAAATAATAATTTTACTCAAAATTAAAGATAAAATAACTTAGAAAAACGAGGGTAACCTCGTTTTTTTCAAAAAAAGGTAAAACCGCCTTTATAATTTAAGTAAAAAAGGAGAGATATTGATTTGCGAAAACTAAACTCCTTAAATTTAATTTTTTTAACTGTCTTATTTGCACTTTTTGTAAGTTTAATTTTAGTCAAACCCAAAGCAAGTGCTCAAGTTAAAGACATCAATTATTACAAAGCAGAAATTAGCAAAAAAAGTTATTTAGAAAAACTAGATATCTTAAAAGAACGCAATTTAGTCTTTACGGCCAAAGAAAGTACAGACTTGTACTCTCAGCACAGTAAACTAACCGCAGAGCAAAAAAGTAAAGCCTTAGAAATTGAAAAGAAAATGCTAAGCACTTTGCAAACCGATGGTTTGAGCGATAAAGGTGTTTTAGAACTAGATTTAGATGGCATGGAAATTTTAGATTTAGACGCTAACTTCACCAAAATAATTTATAGTTTTTTAACTAAACCTGAATACTTTTGGCTAAACGGAATAATTAACAAAACTGTTCTGACTGCCACTAAAAAAGTTAAAACAGTCGAACTACATACTTACTTTAAAAACCAAAATGACTTCAGACAAGCCTTGAATGAGTTTTTGGCGTATTCTGAGTACTACATCTGGCAAGTGGGATACAAAGACACTAATTTAGACGGAATAATTACTAGAGCAGAAATTACCCTTAACTTACACGACTCAATTTTGAATCACAAACCATATAACAAACTGGCTGCTGAAAACTTAAACTCAGATGAGTTTAGTCTAAAAATCGCACACAGCGCCTATTCTGTTTACTCAAAAAACAACCTGCCTGTCTGCGATGGCTACGCAAAAGCCTATGCTTATGCTTTAAATAAACTAGGAATACCTACACTGACAACTGGTGGACACGCCAATGGTCCACACGCTTGGAACTATGTTTATCTAAATGAAAGTTGGTACTTTGTTGACTTAACTTGGGACCAAAACTTAAATGGTGGACCGATTTCGCATAACCACTTTTTAAAAACTCAACCAAGCACTCACCAAAATCAAGCCGATAGTTTTAATGCTTACGAAATTACTTTTGACCCAATTAAACCAAAACTTGCAAACTTTAGTTTTGTGGGTCTTAAGCAAGAAGACGAATCAAGTCTTTCAAACGAAAAGATTTTAGAGTTCCAAACAGGTGAGTTTGATTTAGGTGCTAATCTAGAGCAAGCAAATCAGTTAATTGAGCAAATTTTAAAACATTTAGAGATTATGTCAAAACGCCCAGTTTACTTAACCTGGACTTTAAAAAAAGCAGGAATTACTAAACGTTTAGTTGACGAGCACGGAGACTATATTTTAGAGATTACTGCTGCTCTTGAAACTAATATAGCAACTAAAAGGATTTTAATTAAAACCAGTGCTAAAGGCACTACTAAAGTTAAAGTAAACTCTCCGTTTGGGCAAACTGAACTTGTTGCAGATCTTGGTGCTAGGTTAAACTATTTTCCTAAATTAACTTATCTTGACAAAACATTTGTGGGTTTTGACAAAGATATCACAAACGTTAAAGATAGTTTAAAAGAAATTAAGGCTTTATATGAAAGTGGGCGTGAACTAATTGACTTTTTGGTAAAAGACGAAAAAGGTACACCACTTTATCACGGTAAAATGTTGAAAAGAACTAGTTTGGAAAACGCTTTAAAAAACAACTTTTTAAAAGCGTTTTTCCCGCACCTAACACTTGGCAGTAAGTTTTCGCATCTTGAGCATAAAGGAAAAGAGTTTAATCCTCGCACTGCACTAAACGAAAACACCGAAGTTAAGGCTATTGCTCGTTTTAGTGAGCCAAATGAACGAAATAAGAAAACAGAAGTTAAACACGTACTTAAATACGGTGATTTTGAAAAAGAAATAGATAAAACAAATCTTGCAAACAGTAGCGGTCTTTTTGATATTCCTGATTTAAGTAAGTTTGGTTGGGAACTTGATTTAGTTAATTCAGATATCACACCTTTAGCCGGTCAGTTTAAATTAAAAGACCCACTAAATACTAGCCCAAAAATCTACTACAAACCAATTTACGATAGATTAAAGGAAATCACTC
>CAUSQP010000018.1:0-9787 GCA_963534175.1 uncultured Acholeplasmataceae bacterium | reverse complement strand
AAAACTTACACAGTAACATACCAAGTTGACGGACACGCATCTACTATCCCAAATAAAACATTTAGACATGGAGAAAAACATGGTGAAATTGACGAAAGTCAGTTCCAATCAGATGGACTAGAAATTGTTAAACTAGAACTAGATAACAATACAAAAACTAAAGAAGAAATCAAGAACTTTCTAGTTACAAAAAACTATTTAATTAAAGTTTATGTAGGAGAACCTACAAGACTAGTTGGTAAATACCCACAAACTAAGGTTGACAATCCAGAAGGGATACAATTTGAGCGTGATGATGTTCGAGAACTCAAATTTAATTCAAAGGCTCAAGACCACACAATAAATTTCACTCGTAAATACTACAAAGACAATTTAGGTAATAGATACGAAATGTATAATGGACACTACTATAAAATTGAAGACGTTGAGTTTGTAAAAATTCCTAAACAAAACACTTGGTTTACCAAAAGAATAATTGACTTCACTCCTTTCAATATTTATATTTCTGGATATTCAAATAATGCTAAACCTGAACACTCTATTTTCAAAGCGATGGTTGAAGAAATAGGTAAAATTTTAGAAACCACTACTTATATGCCAACTTACGACGACGGTGATTTTTCAGTTAAACCTATTTTAGATGCTAACAACAATTTTTATCCTAAATTAATTCGTGAATCTACTGATTATGCTAAAGCAGTTTTAAATCAATTTTCTGGATATCAAAAACATTACCGTGGTGTCGACATGAGTGTATATTCAAATGAAAATTTACACCCTCATTACAGCGATGGCAACCATCAGTCCTGGTGGCTCGGTGCTCAGTTTCCTTTCTTTAATCCGATCGTGCGTTTCACAACCAGCTATGGCAACCTGCACCAATTCAGCGTCAACTACGTTTTCGGTGTAGTAGTTTGCATTAGGTAGTATCTTACCCGCTTGCTGTGATTGATTAGCACAGTTTTTGTACACTCACCCTTTTGTTATCAGGCTTTCTGAATGGAATAAAGACAGTCGACATTTCATTGACAATAATAGGTTGCATACTTAAACTAAGCACGCTAATTATTTCTAAAATTATTAAGAGCCCTTTTAAGTAAACACGCTTATAAGGGCTTTTTTTGCATAATTCTATTTTGCTTTTAATTGCGTAGTCACTAGACCAAAAACAAGTCTTTTTGTTTTATCACAACATAAAAATATTTTAGTTTATTCTTTTAAATCAAAACTGAAGTAAATATATATTTTATCAATATTATTAAACAGCCTTCCTTGGCTATTTAATAATGTTTTATAATTTAAAATACCCACCCGTTTTTTTTTTTTTTTTTGATATTTTAATACATCATTAAACGTAAAATGTTATAAAAATAATGTAAAATAATTAAAAAATGTTTTTTAAATTGCCAATAATTCACTAGTAAGGCTTTTTTAATCATTTTTCTATACTGCTATTTATATAATATATATGTAAAATATTTACATTTGAGGTGCGTATGCTGAAAAATAAGTATAGTCTGAAATTAGTATCACTAATTTTAGTATTTTCATTAGTTTTTTTAACTACATTTTTAATTTTACTATTTACCAAACCTTCTATTCATTTCTCAAGTTCATCAGGTTTTAGTCAGCACGATGCCACTTACATCAGCAAGGGAAAAATAAGATTTGTTGTACCTGAGACTATTGATGTTTCTAAAACCACTTTCATCCCTGTTAAAAAAGAGTGGTTTGAAACTGGACGCATGGGTAAAATTATTGACATCAAAGCAGAACCTAAAAAATACTTAGCGCTAGATTTTACAGACCAAGAATACGACAGCACTGTTTTTAGTATTTACACCAAAAACTGGATAGGTATTACTTTTAAAACCGAAGTAGTTGTAGACTACTCAAATTTTCTTCGTGTCTTTTTTCCAGGTGTTAAAGAAAACGAAGCACCACGTAAACCTATAGTTTTGCCATACGCAAAATTAAGAGACCAAAAATATAAAGATATATTTTCTGAACTTTCTGCTTACCCTCAATACTTTGCTTTTAACAAAAAAGGTATAGCAGACGAACAACCTATTTCAGTTGAAGAAGTTTTTTCAAAAGAAAAAGCACGTGGCCGTGCTTTCCTTGCGAAAAACGACGATAAGTTATCTTTAATTTACGATTTTGTCTATGAAGGTATTTTTAAAGACAACGCTAATAAAACTCAAATTATAAAACACATAGATAAGGCAAATAAAACCTTTAAACTACTCGACCCAAAAGCAGAAGGCATTACTATTCCATTAAACACCGCACCTTTTTATATCAAGGAATTTTTAGGTTGGTATTATCTAGATAAAGACGGTAATCGTGTAGATTTAGAGCCCGGTGCTACTTTTACTATACCTGACCACATTAAATATAGTTTAAAACTAACCGCAAGATACAAACACGAGATTTACAACAACGATTTAAAAGAATTAAACAAGAAAGGTTATTTCGCTGTCTCTTATTTTGATGGTGTAGACCGAGTTTATTTTGATATTGTTAAAAAAGACTTCCCTGCTAACAACTATAAATACAACAAACCAGGCTATGAGTTTATCGGCTGGTATTTAGACGAAGCATTAACTCAACCATATGACTTTTCTGATGCTAATAACAAGATTACTAAAAACATTACACTTTACTTAAAATCTAAGAAATCTTTAAAACCTGACATCAACTCAGTTGAACACAAGGTTACTTTTATTACACCAAGTGGCGCAAACCCTTTATTTCCAACCTACGTTAAACATGGAAGTAAATTAAACCCTAACTATTCACTTTCTTCAATTTTGACCCGTAAATTAGAAGACGGAGGTTTTGAGGCTTTAGATTACTGGACTATAATAGATCCAGTAACTAACCGAGACACTGGCGTTAAATATGACTTTGATAAACCGGTTATCGGTGATTTAATCTTAAAAGCTCATATGAAGCCATATAAGTTTCCAACAATTGAACGCAAAATACAATTAAAGGTTTATGACACTATTCAAAATAAAGTTTTATTTGAAAAAACTTTAACTTTAAGAGATGGCAAAATTCAAAGTGTAGATAAATTAGAAATTTCTAGAGTCTTAAATCGCAGACCTGGCGATTTTGACACCAAATACGGTAAATACACTTTTGATGCATGGTATGTTAACTCAGACAAAAACACACCTTTTAATTTAAATAATTTAGTTACAACTAATTTAGGTAACTTAAATGTATACGCAGTTTATAACTACGAAGCAAACAACTTAATTCCAGATCCTGAAAACCCAACCAACCAAACTACAGAACTTGACTCAAGAAGTGCTAAAGTTTCTTTTCTTTCAGACACTTTTAACTTAATATCTATGCAAGTTATGAAAAAAGGCGAAGTTTTTTCGGGTTCTCTGCCTTCAGTTTCTAAACCAGGTTACCGCTTTAAATACTGGGCTTACTACGCAAACGGTAAAGTAGAAGGCGAGTTTAAAGAAACTCACAAAATTTACAAAAACACCACACTTTATCCTGTTTTTGAAAAAGATCCAAACGCAGCACTTAATCAAACTCAGACCAAAACCGTCAAGATTTTTAATGAACTTTTGCAAGTAACTGAGATTTTTCATGTTGAAAAAGGCAGTTTACTTGGCCTTGACACTACTAGATATAACAACAATTTAGGTAAATATAGATATGATTTTGCTAAGTTTGCCTACAAAGATGGCCGCGTTTTTAATCATTTAACTACTAAAATTAGTGAAGATCTTGAACTGACTGTAAAACACGAAAAACGTCCAAACTCAGAGTTTAAAGAGTTTAACTTCAAAATTTACGATCCTGTTAGAAACAAAACTATCTTTGAAGGTAAAATCGCTCATAAAAACGGCGAAATTTACGCCCCTGACTTTGATAAAGTAAAACAAGCCCTTAAACAAACTCCGACAGACTTTGTTCAAGCACACGGCCGCTATCAATTTAAAGGTTGGTACTTATCTGACTTAACTACTCAGTTTAAACTAGAAAAAACTATTGATCCAAACACTAAGCAGATCAATGTTTTTGCACTATATAAGTATTTTGCAAACAGTGATGTTCCAAATCCAGAAGACCCAAGTGGCGCTCAGAACTTTGGACCAGACACTATCAAAGTTTCTTTTCTTTCAGAGACCATGGGCCTATAATTTCCGTGCAAACTCAGAAAAAAGGCAAAAACTTCCAAGGAACTTTACCTGCTTACACTAAACTAGGCTACCGTTTTAAACACTGGGCTTATTACGTAGATGGCGAAGTTAAAGGTGAGTTTAATACAAATGATCAGATTGACACAAACACCACACTTTATCCAGTTTTTGAGCCGGACACTGCTGCTCAAGAAGACTTAAAGTCAAGTGAGTTGGTTGACGTTACTATTAAAAACCCACTTTTAAAGTCAAGTGAAGTTATTAAAGTTAAGAAAAATTCAAAATTAGGAGTTGAGCCTAGTCGTTATGACTCAATTTTTGGGCTATATAAATATCAATTTAAGCGTTTTAAAACAGAAAACAACTCTACTTTTGATTATTTAAATCAAGTAATCACAAATCCACTTACCTTAGAAATAGAACACGAAAAAACACAACACGGCCGCGTTGAATACACCATTAGACACGAAATCGAAGGAGTTGACCAAACTCCAGATCAAGTTATTGAAAGAAAGAACTCAGCGCTAGTAGATACAGTAATCTCGGTTTCCGAGCGCGACCGTTTACCCGAATACACAACCGGCTTTGACCTTGAAATCAAAGACCCACATACTCAGACTTTGAGACCGGACGAAAACCCTGTTTTTACTTTAAGATATAAAAGAAAAGTATATTCAGTTAAGTATGACTACAAAACAGGTGTATTAAATGGAGAAACTGAAAAAACAGTTGACTATAAGTTTAAACAAACTCTAAAAGACGTTGACCATCCTACTAAAGTAGATCTAACCGCACACCTTCTTTATAATTTCCTTGGTTGGAAAAATCAAGAAACTGGCGAGATAGTGGATTTTACCAAAAACCACTTAGTTACTGAAAACTTAGTATTAGAAGCAGTTTGGCAAGAGATTAACAACACCCGCAAAGTTCACTTAAAATTAACTTTTGAAACACTTGATAATTACGATGCTGAAGTTGTTGAACTAGAAATAGAAAAAGTAAGAGTAATCGGTACTACTGCTAAAGTTACCGATACAGATATCGCGAAAGTTTTAAGCGATTATTTGACTGCCAATCCACACTCAAATCACGAAAGTATGTTTTTGCCGAGTTCAATTACAGAAATCACTGTTACTGACACCAATGAAAAACAATACTTATCGCTTGAATACAAAGCCAAGACTTACAATGTTAACTTTGAACAAGGCGAGGCTACTCAAGATTCAACTAAGGATATTCCAAGCGAAACAACTTTGAAATACACCCAAACTCTTGACTCTGCTTTAGTTCAAAAGATGAAGTCAGTACAAAAAGCACCTTCTCAGTACAAAGACTTTGAATTTAAACGCTTAGTGGTCAAAGAGACAGGTGATGAGTTTGATCCTATGCGAGCATACAACCAAAATATCACACTTAAACCTGAGTTTGCAGAAAAAGATGTTTACGCCAATGTTGTACCAAGAGTAAAAACAGCAGATCTTGCAAAAGCAAATGAACCTACTTGGCCTGCTCAAAACTTAGTTGTAGGAACTCACTTTAACTTCACACCAACTACTAACATCAAACCGGGCTGGGAGTTTGTAGGTTGGGCAAAAACTGAAGACGGAGCAGCTGAAGATATAGTTATAGAAAGAACGACAACGGAAGTTTTTGCTGTATTTAGACCAGGTCAAACTACTTTTAAAATCAAGCATGTTTTTGAAGGAGTTGACGTTATTGAAGAAAGAACCGAATACATCACTAAACCTGCAACTACTGAAAGCACAGTTACTTTAACTGATGCAGATAAGTTGACAGGATATGATGCTGGTTTTATTGCAGAAATTCCGCAAGAAAGCAAAACTATTCAGGCAGACGGTTCAACTGAGTTTACTATCAACTACAAACGTCGTTTGTTTGATGTTAACTTTACAGTTAACTACCAAAATAAATTTGAAGGAACACCTTCTCCAAACCCTGAAACTCAAAAAGTCAAATATGAAGGCAAGGTAAATATCCCTGGCTTACCTACTATTCAAAAACACGGCCGCACTTACTTATTTAAACACTGGCAACTTGAGTCTGGTATGAACGGAGTTTACTCAGAACAACAGCCTTATGATTTTGCAAGCAGAGTAACCAAAGACATTACCCTAGTTGCTTACTTTGAAGAAATTATAAATAGAGTTACTTACTATGTTGTACACTGGCTTGAAAAAGAAGGAAAAGCAGCAAGTCTAAATGGACAGTATGAAAAAGTTTCCGAAATTAAATCTGACCAAAAAGTTGAAGATGGTGCTACTTACCATGACTTCGCACAACTAAGTAGTATTTACGAAAAAGACACAACTCACCCTAAAAATAAACTATATTCGCAACTAACTCCTGGTGTTCACACAGTTGAAGTTTGTCAGTACTATAAAATTAAAGAAGTTGATGTTAAATTTAAGAAAACTGCAGGTATTGATAGTTTACAATACGAAACTCGGAAAGTTAAGAAAACCAGAAGTGTTCCATTGCCTACTTACACTTTAAAAGATACACATAACTTTGTTGGTTGGGCACTTAGCGAAACTGGACAAACACAAAGTGAGTTTGTTGTTGAAAAAACCACAAACAGTCTAGAGATTTATGCACTAACTGACTATCAAGAAAGAGAAATTACTTATACTATTCGAAAAGAAAAACCAGATGGTAGTTTTGACGAGAGCGAAGAGAAAAAGACTGGCAAAATTACCTCAACTCACACAGTAAGTTACGCAAACCCAGACAGTTCAGTTTACCAAAACCCTACTTATAGTGCAGCGAGTTTAGTGATAAACGCAGATAAAAATCAAAATAAAATAGTGGTTACTATATTAAGAAAAACTTACCAAGTTACTTTTGAAGTTGTAGACAGTTCTAGTTCTATACCTACAAGAACAATCAGACATGGTGCTAAAATTGGTAAAATTGATGAAAGTCAGTTTACCGCACAAGATCTTGTTATTAGAAAAACAGAACTTGATTACGAAGAAATGACTAAAGAAGAGATTGAAGAATTCATAGTTTTAAAAAACCACGAAGTAACTCTTTTTATTGGTATACCCACCAGGAAGTTTGGCAAATACCCACAAACTCTTGCTTACAATCCTAAAGGAATTCATAAAGTTGAAGACAAAGTTCATGAACTCAGATTTAATTCCAAAAATAAAGACTACACTATACAGTTTACTCGTTCTTATTGGGAAGACTCAAAAGGCATTAAATACGAAAAATACAACGGCGAGTACTTCAAAATTGAACCTGTTGATTTTGTCAAAATTCCAGCGCAAAACACCTGGTATACCGAAAAAATCATAGACTTTTCACCATTTAATCTTTACTACGTTAGTTATCCTGATAATGCTAAACCAGAACGCTCTATTTTTAAAGCAATGGTGGAAGATATCGGCAAAGTGATGGGTGTTGAAGTTCATATGCCGACTTATGATAGTGGTGAGTTTTCAGTTATGCCTGCTATTCAGAATAATTTAGAGAATCAATTAATAAAAAAATATACTGATTATGCTCTGGCAATTTTAAAACAACAAAAAGACACTTCTACTTTTTATCGTGGGATCGATTTATCAAGTTTTGCCGAATCTGGCGCTGAATGGTTTCGTTACAACATCTTTTTAAGAGATAGGTGGTGGCTTGGTACCCAAGCTATTAACACTCGCCCGTACGCGTACAACATAACTAGTATTGGAAAAATTGAATACGGTCATGCTAACTTAGTTATGGGTGTAGTTGTTTGCATTAGGTATTACTTGACCACTTTAGCTTTATTTGTTATTTTAAAGATGAAAATTTGTTAACATCTTACGTAGAAGTAATCTCTATCACAACTCTTTTAGTAAGTTTAGCGATTTTTGGCTAAGGCCACATTTAATGGTTCTATAAACTTTTTAGGGGATAACCCCAAAGACCTTTAAGGAAACAAAAGCCTTAAGGGTCTTTATATTTTTGTCTTGAAGGCATTGCGTTTCTTAGTTTTTTGCATATAGTAATCAGTAAATTAGTTTAATCAGCACTCTTGAAAACTTTATAAATCTATTAGATTAACATCTTACTGATTTCTATTTGCACATACTTTTGTACCTGTTTAAATTACTCTACTTCACTTTATATTTTAAAGTGAAGTGAGTAATAATAGCAATAAATTCTAAATTAGATTAAATAATTTTCAATCGTATCCACTGTATAAAAATTTATAAAATCGCATATTTATGCCATATCTGGTAACCATTTATTGACTTTTTTTGTAAGTTAATATTTATTTTTAAGCAAAAAATATACATCAATTATTACTTTATGATGTTAAAAAATACAAAAAAACATTTAACACAACAAAAGTTAGAACTATATAATACGCTTATAAAGCGTTTTTTTTTTTTTTTTTTTTTTTTTTAAAAAAAAAAAAAAAAAATTAAAAAAACAAAATTTTTTACCTATTTATTTACTTATTAATGGTTTTTTTTTTTTTTTTTTTTTGCTTTTTTGTCTTTTTTATTGCCGCACACTTTGATTTTTACAATATATAATTTTCTAGACTAAATTTAACGCAAACACTTAAATTTGATTTACATGCTAGCGAGGTATTTATGAAAGATACTAATTTAAACATTAAGAAAAAACATCCACTAATTAAAACATGGTTTGCTTTGTTAATCACAACAGCAATAATTTTGTTTTTAATTTTTCTACTAATCCGTCCAACTGTTTATTTATCTAAACAAAGTGGCTTTCCAAAAAACGAAGCCGTAAAATACGAAAACGGTAAAATTAGATTTATCGTGCCAGAAAGTGCCGATATTACTAACCACACCTTAATTCCAATTAAATTAAATTGGTTTACCGCGAATCGCCTAGGTTCAGTTATTAACATTCAGCCAAAGCAAGGCAAGGTCTTGGCACTAGACTTTAATAACCGCAAATACGACGAAGTAATTTTTGAACTGACTGTCCGAAACTTATTTGGTATTAAAACTAAATACGACGTTATCATTGACTACTCAAATTACCTGCGTATCTTTTTTCCAGAAAACCATGCAGGTGAAATCAGAAAACCAATTGTCCTTCCTTACTATAAGATGGACAGAGAGTTTAGACACATCAAAGAAGAACTTTACAAAATTGATAGTTTTTACCGTTTTGATGAAAACGGAAAACCTGAAACTAAACCAATTGCAAAATCTGTAGTATTTTCTAAAATTGAGGCTAAAGGCCGTGCGTTTTTAGTTAACAACAAAGATCACATCACAGTTTACTATGATTTTGTGTTACCCGGAATTTTTGAAAACCAAAACAGTCAAAAAACCTTTATTTTAAACTACATTAGCCGCAGCCAAAAAACTCTGAAAACCTTAAATCCATCAGACATTAATCTTCGCCTTAAATTCAAACAAGCACCTTTTTATGTCTCTGATTTTTTAGGTTGGTTTTACTACGACCAAACCGGCAACCGAGTTAATGTTGGAATTGGTGAAGAAATTAACATTCCTGACTGGATTAAATATGAGTTTAGACTAATTGCTAGATATAAGTATGAAATTGAAGACCAGCCGGGCGGCGAGATTAACAAAAAAGGATACGTCGCAATTTCTTACTTTGAC
>CAUSQP010000017.1:0-10021 GCA_963534175.1 uncultured Acholeplasmataceae bacterium | reverse complement strand
AAAAATTGAGTCCATGATGTCTTTTAAATGTTGTGGGCGGTAAAGTTCTGCTAACTTCTTTTGATTTGATTTTGCAACAAAATCCGCTAACGTGAATATGTCAAGTTCAGCCAATTGCGCGGTTGTTGCTTTGCCAAATCCATATAGTTTACCGATTGGCATGTTAAAAATTTTTCCTTCAATTTCTCTGCGGTAAAGTGTAGAAATGCCGAGGGGTTTGTCTAAGTCAGATGCAATTTTTGCCAAATAAAGGGTTTCTGAAATCCCGATAGAAACCGGCAGTTTATAGGTATCCATTAAATGTTTTTGGATTTTTTTAGCCAAGTCAAGCGGCTCAATTTGGTTTTCTTCAATGTAGGCAGTAAAGTCAACATACGCCTCGTCAATTGACGCGATTTGGATTTTGTTTGTAAACTCAAATAAGTATTTAAAAAATAAAATAGAAAAATATGTGTATAACTTAAAGTCACACGGCACAATTACTATTTCTGGGTACTTGCGTTTAGCCTCTAAAATAGTCATACCTGACTTAATATCAAATCTGCGCGCTGAGTATGAAGAAGTTGAAACTACACCCTTGTTTAAATAAGATTGATCTGAGCCCACAACAAAAACTGTGTGTCTAAGATAAGGTTCTTTTATCATGTGACACGCTGCGAAAAACTGATCTAAATCTAAATGGAAGATGTAAGTTTTTTTCATTCTGCTCCTTTAAAATATGGTAAAATGATAAAGCAAACTAGAGGTGAATGCTATGGCTAAAGATAAAAAACAAGAAAATTTAGAACTTGAATTGGCTAAACCAAGTAAAGACGAGAAAAAAGAAGAAAAGAAGAAAGAAAAAGCCAAAAAAGACGCAAAAGATAAAACAAAGCCAAAAAAGGAAAAGGAAAAAGAACCAGGGGTGATGTATATTACCAATCCAAGCAAAACAATTAAAGGAAGAGTAGTTATCTGGACTCTGTTGTTTGCAATGGCACTTTCTTTCATTGCTGCGTTTATTTCAATTATTCTGAAAGCAAACGGAGTTATTTAGTCTATAAGTTGTTTTTTAAAAGGTTGAATTTAAATTCAACCTTTTTTTAATTTTCGATAGCCTCTTTAATTTTGGCGATAGTTAAATTAAATTCTTTTAAAAGTTCAGATCTGGGTTTTTCTGAAATCAAATAATGATTTAAGTTAAGCGAAGTTAAAGAGATATTTAGTTTATTTTGATTTAAAAAGTTTAAAATCAGTTCACTAAGTACTGAACTTGCTTCTTCTACAACAACAATTTTTTGGTGTTTTTGGCAAAGCGAAAGTAGTTTCTCTTTATCTTCTATTTCTGAAATTAACCTGGCGTTAATTAGTGTGTAGTCTAAGTCTATTGACTGATTGATTTCTCTTAAAATTGGGCCGTAACTTAAAACTAAGGTGTTTTTACCAGTTTTTAAAGTTTGCCAAAAAGGTGCTTGCTTTATGTTAAAACTAAAAGTGTTTGCGTCAAGTTCGTGTTCTATTGGCAATTTAGGATAAGCAATTGCTTTAAGACCAGGAAGACAGTAGATTTGACTAAGTAAAAAAGCATAGTCAGTGTCCAGTCCACAGGCAAAAACTTTGGTGTTTGGAAAACACGTGAGTAATTTAGTAAAATAAGTTCCTTGGTGAGTAGCCGGATCTCGGTTTGACAAAAACGCTGAGTTTAAAAGCAGAGTTACATCTAAATTAGGTCTGGCAATATCGGTAAGTAAGTAATCTAGTGAGCGCTGAATGAATGTAGTGTAATACGGCAAAATTACTTTCTTTTTATTTAAAGCAAGAGCAGCGGCAAGCATCGCAGAATTGCCTTCTGCTATTCCTGAGTCTATGAAACGATTGGGGTAATTTTCTTTAAATTCTTGTGTGAAATTACCCAGTTCCATCCCGCTTTCAACTAAATAAAATTCATGAGTTTTGGCAAACTCAGCAAGCAGTTTGCCCATTATCCAAGGGGTTTGCTTTAACACAGATGTGCTGTAGGAATGGTATTTACCGCTGACATCTGAAACCGCTTCAACAAGCCCTTTTCCTTTAATAGTTTCGGTTAAAAACACCGTAGGCTTTTGACTTTTTAAAACTGATTTTAGGCGGTCAACTAAAGCAACAACATCATTGCCGGTTTGAAGATAGTAAAACTGATATCCAATGGACTCAAAGTAAGCACGCGCTTTGCTTTCGTCGTTTAAAGTGTGTCTAAAAGCACCAACATTTTCAACAATTGAACACTTGTTATTGTTAATAACAATAATGCCTGGTAGATTGTATCCCGCTAAGGTGTTTAGACCTTCAAAAGCAATTCCGGCGTTTAGAGCACCGTCTCCAATGATGGCGACATTTTTATTTAAAGGGTTGGCAATTGTAAACCCTGTCAAAGCGGATAAGGACTGAGAAGCGTGGCCTGCTTCAAAAAAATCGTATTTAGACTCGCTATACGCAGTAAACCCCGAAATTGTTCTTTTACTAAAGTCAACAAACCCACTTCCGCGTCCAGTCAGGATTTTATAGGTATAGGCTTGGTGTCCGATGTCAAAAATTAGGCGGTCTTTGTCTAGGTTAAGTAAATAAACTAAAGCCACAGTTAACTCAACTATGGCTAAATTAGAACTTAAATGTCCTCCTGACTTTAAGATGTTTTCTTTAATAAAATCCCTAATTTCTTTACAAAGTTCGGGTAAGTCTTGGACTTTTATTTTTTTTAAGTCCGCTGGGTGAAATTCAAGTAAATTAAATTTTTTACTCATTTTCGATTGCTTTTTTGGCAACCTCTAAAATAGAGTCGGCTTGTTTTATTAACTCTTTGGTTTGTTTATATAGTTCAATTGAAACCATGATATCGTTTTCTTGATTTAACTTATCAATGTTTTCCTTGATTTTGGCAAACAAAGTTTTTAGTTCTAAGTTTTTCTCTGAATTAGACATTTTTTTACTCTCCTTTTGTTTTAGTGACAACTACTTTAAAAGTGCCGTCTTTTAATTTAATTTCAAGTTCGTCGTTTACGTAAACTTCTTGAATGCTTTTTACCATGCTTTTGTCTTTAAAAACTAAAGCGTATCCTTGCTTTAAGTTTTTATTTACATCAAAGTTATTTAGTTTTTCTTTAAAAATTTTGAGTTGAAACTCTTTTTCCTGAATTTGCCTTGGAATGTCTGGCAGTTTTAACTTAAAATCAGCGATTTTGGCTTTGTTTTCACTAAGTACTTTGTGTAAATTCGGCATTTTGACAAGAATTGTCTCATAAGCGTCAATTGTTTTGTTGTAATTTACAGCAACAAGTCTTTGGATTTTTTGTAATGCCAAACTTAAGGTGTTTTGTTTTTTTAAGTAAAGCGAATGCATCGCTGCTTTGTTTTGGTTTTGAAAAATTATTAGTTCTTGTTGTTTTTCGGTTAACTTACTAAGCGGAGAGACTCGCTCTAAAGCAGACTCAAGCACTCTTAGACTAGCGTTTTCTTGATTGATTTTATTGGCTAAATTATTAAAAATAGCGTCTTGATGTTCTTTAAGAAAACCTTTAAATTGCTCTGTAGTAATTTGCGTTACCAAAGCAGCGGCGTCTGTTGGGGTTGAAGCCGTTGCGTCTGCTACATAGTCAGAAATAGATACATCTCTTTCGTGTCCAACTGCGGAAATCACCGGGATTTTGGAGTTAAAAATAGCGTCGGCTACTTCTTTGGTGTCAAAAGCGGCTAAATCTTCTTTTGAGCCACCTCCGCGTCCAACTATTAAAACTTCTGCCTTTTTTTCAAGGTTAGCCTTTTCAATTGCTTTTTTAATTTCAAAGGGTGCGGTTTCGCCTTGAACTAAGGTGTTGTAGACGATAAAATCAATTAAAGGAAAACGTTTATAGGCGTTTTCTTTAATGTCTTTAACCGCAGCGCCTGTCTCTGAGGTCACAATACCGACTACCGCTGGGTTTAAAGGAATTTTTCGTTTACGTTCAGTTGAGAAATATCCTTTTACGGTAAGTTCTTTAATCAGTTTTTCACGCTCTCGCTTTTTCTTGCCTTCGCCGTAGTCATAAACTTGCCAAACAGTTGCGGTAATTGATGATCCTTTTTGGTAGTAAGAAACCGAAATTTCGGCAATTATTTGCATACCAGAAAGAGGAATAAAATCCAAGTTTGCTAAATTAGAGCGCCAAACTGCACATTTTAATGAAGAGTCTTTGCCTTCAAGTGTAAAGTAAAGATGTCTGTCTAGATACTTTAAATCGGCTTCAGTGTAAGCAGCTTTTACTTCACCTAGCACATAAAAACGCGAAAAACCATAGTTTTGCCTAAACAAGTCATCTAATGTTTGGCTAAACTGGTCTACCGTTATAAAATTTTGTTCAGGATTATTAACTGCGTTAATTTCTAGTCTAGGCATTTAAGTTTGCCACGATGTTTTGGAGCAACTTATTGGTAAACTTATGTTGTTTTTCATCATCTAAATCGGAAAACAACTTAGTAATTTCCACAGCCTCGTTAATAGCAACCGGCATCGGAGTTTTAAGTTCCTGCATTTCAAAAACAGCATACTCAACAATTGCTTTATCTAGGTTAGAAATTCTATCTAGACTGTATCCGACTAAGGCTTTGGAAATTGTGGCGTCAATTTCTTTAACTTTAGTTAAAAAAAGTGAAAAAGTTGCTTTTTCTTCAGTTGTCAGCACTAAGTTATTTTCAATTCCGAGATTGAAAAGATAGATAGTTTTAATTAAATTTAGTCTAGTTTCAAGTTGTTTTTTCATTTTTTTCTCCATTGACATTTTAACACAGCTCAGCGTCTTTTTAGCCTGTCAAAAAGGTTTTTTACCTTAATAAATTTATTGCTCAAGTAAGAGCGATTAATTTGTTTTTTAAAAGTTTTAATGTACTCACTTTGCAGTTCAGAAAGCGAACTGTATGGGTATTTTAATCTTAAGTTCATAATTCTTTTCAGTTCAGAGTCCAGTTCTGTTTCTAAATTTGCAAAAATAAAGTTAATTTGCTTAACTTGTTTAGCCGCAACTTCAGAGGTTTTTTTAATATTCGCGGTTTCGCAGTTAACACGGCGTTGAAGAGAAGTTGCAACTTCTCGCTCAATTTTGCAATTTGTGTATTTTTCGGCAATTTTATAGAGTTCTAAGTGATTTAAAAAATCCGCAATTTGGTCAAATGACTTAATGTAGAGCAAAAGATGGTCTTTTCGTTTAGAAATGCGGGCATCTAAATTATAGTTTAGCAGCGTAGACTGCACAAAAAAACAAGCGTCTTTGTTTTTAAACTTAAACTCTAGGTGGTAGTTTGCAGAGCATGGTGAGTTAATTGAGCCTAGTGTTAAAAACAGGGTTTGAAAAAAAATAGTTCCGCTTTCTTGATTTAGCAGTGCGTTGATTTCTGTGTCAATTAAAGCAAAGTCGGTTTTAGTAAAAATTATTTTTTTTGCGCCGTAGTTGACAATTGCGGGTACTTTGAGTTTTTTTAAAGTTTGTTCAAACAACTCAAGCAGTTCATAAGGCAATTTGAACTCAATAAACTCAGAGGTCTCTTTATCTGGTTTTTTGAAAAATAAGGTAAAAAGCAAAAACTTTTTAAACTCAGCAAATGGTAAATTTAAAATAACTGGCTGAATATCTCTTTTGCAGTACTTAGAAAAAGAAAGTTTAAGTCTTTTTAACTCATCATTCAGCGCTTGGCTGAAACTAGCCATGGTTTTTTAAGTATTTGGCGATACTAGAGACCGCGACTCCTCCGTCAGCGGCTGCTGTAATTACCTGTCTGACTGCTTTCTTGCGAACATCACCTGCCACAAAAATACCTGGAATTGAAGTAGATAAGTCTTCGTTTACAAGGTAATATCCCCATTCTTTTTTAAGTTCTTCAGAAAGCAGTGAAGATTCTGGAACTTGACCGATAAAAATAAAAATACCATCTACATAAACTGAGTGGTTTTTTTCAAAAACATCAAAGTTCACGCCTTTAAGTGTATTGTTTTCGTCAAGTATTTTTTTGATTTTAGCGTTGTAAATTACTTCAACGTTAGTTTTTTTATCCAATTCAGCCTGTCCTTTTTTATCTGCAGTCAAATAAGGGTCTTGGGTAATTACAGTGACTTTTTTACAAATATCCGCGAGAAACGCAGCCTCGTCAACGGCAGCGTTACCGCCACCAATTACGGCAACCTCGAGACCTTTGTAAAAAAAGCCATCACAAGTTGCACAAAAAGAGATACCATTGCCAAGGTATTTACTTTCGTTTTCTACATTTAAAGTTCTGGGTTTTTGACCAGTTGCCAAAAGCACAGTTTTAGTTTCGTATTCTTTTTGTGCCGTAATTACTTTAAAACCATTTTCAATTTTTTTAATTTCTAAAACAGATTCTGCAATAATTTTTGCCCCTAAGGCTTTAGCGTGGTCAACCATAGATTTTGCCAAAGTGGCACCTTCTATTTTGGTAAAGCCTAAGTAGTTTTCAATTTCTTTGGTGTTAATAATTGCGCCACCTGGTAGTTTTCTTTCAAAAACTAAGGCGTCTAAGTTTTGTCTTGCTGCGTAAATCGCAGCATTCAAACCGGCAGGACCGGCTCCAATAATAATTAAATCTTTCATAATTAGTTAAATAAATCCTTTAAATCCTTTAAATCGTTAATTTTGTAAAGTGCAGTTGTAGAGCCGTTTTCATCAGTTTCTGAACTAAAGAAAACTGTTTTGATTTCTAAACTATCGGCAAGGCGAATAACTTCTTCGTTTTCAGAAATCACGCACGCTCTTTCTTTCTTCATCAACTCGTTTTGTGTAAATGGGTTGTCTTTGTCTTGTAAATACGAGTTTCTAAATGGACAGTAAATTAAGTTTTCAGCCAAAATCTCCGTTAAGTTTAGTTTAGAGAAAATTACTGTTTTAATTCCAAATAAATAGTTGTATAGTCTAAACTTAAATAAGGTTTTATAACCTAGTTTTAAGGCTAAATTAGCATCTAGTAAAAAGTAGGCAACAGAGCCAACTTTTTCGCCTTTTTCGTTGACAATATAGCGACCTTTTTTGCCAGGGTCTAAATAAGTTGTGTAGTGATAAGGGGTTTCTTCAACATAATAAGGGATGTCTGTAAACATTAAATATTTGACTAAAAAGTAAATTAGTCCGCCAATTATAAACAACACAGAAATTAAGACGTTTTGTTTAATTGCACCAATCCAAAGCGGATCTTGGCGAAAAGGTTCAATCAAAAAACCACG
This sequence comes from uncultured Acholeplasmataceae bacterium, assembly GCA_963534175.1. Lineage (GTDB taxonomy): Bacteria > Bacillota_I > Bacilli_A > Acholeplasmatales > Acholeplasmataceae > CALISC01. The sequence continues at coordinate 2,805 of CAUSQP010000017.1, read as the reverse complement.
AATTAAACCATAGGCTACGGTGTAGATACCAAACATATCACCAACCTTAAGTAATTTAAAGCGACGCACAACTAGTAGCAGAACTAAAATAAATAAGTTTGCAAGAGACTCATACAAAAAAGTCGGATGCCAAAAGCCAGTTTGTGTTGAGTTGTTGCCACTAAAATGCATTTGTTCGCGAATGAAACTTGGCAAGAAATTCAGGCTTTGTGCCATTGTGCCGTGGGCTTCTCTGTTGATAAAGTTGCCCCAACGACCGGCAATTTGACCGATTAAAAAGCCCAGCGCTACAATGTCTAAAATCAAAAGCATATTGATTTTTCTGACCCAGCAGTAAATAGCGGCTGATACCATTGCCACAATTATCGCGCCGTGAATAGCAAGCCCGCCTTCGCGGAAATTAAAAAAAGACTTTAGTGAAGCATTGGGGTCAAACAGTAGATAGTACAGTCTTGCGCCTAAAATTGAAAGCGGAATGATTATCAAAACACCGTCTGTTGCGTGAGCGACTGAAATTCTGGTTTTTTTAACTTCTTTTAGTGAAGTGTAGACCGCCGCAAATATCCCAAAAGAAATAAAGACAGCGTACCACCTTACTTCTTGGCCAAAAACGCTAAACGCGGTTTTAGAAAAACCTATTGCTCTATCAGGTGCACGAAAACCGTATGTGGCAATCGCTAAAAGCACGATGAAAACTAAAGTTAAAATCGGAAAAGTCAAAGTTTCCCAGTATTTATTGGTAAAGTTAAAAAACTTAGTTTCGCGGTATTTTGCTCTTAATTTTTGAATTTTTCTAATCATATTTTAAGTACCTTTCTTAAATATTTACCCGTTAAAGAACGCGGGTTTTCACACACATCCAAAACTGTACCAGCAGCAACTATTTCGCCACCTTCATCCCCACCTTGCGGACCTAGGTCAATTACCCAGTCGGCTTGTTTAATTACGTCTAGGTTGTGTTCAATTACCACCATCGTGGTTCCTTTGTCTACCAAAGTGTGCAGAACTTGACACAGTTTTTTAACGTCATCTTGGTGAAGACCTGTGGTCGGTTCATCTAAAATAAAGATAGTACCTGGTTTGATTTCTTTGTGAAGTTCAGATGCTAACTTAACGCGCTGTGCCTCGCCGCCGGATAAAGTGTCAGAGGCTTGGCCTAACTTAATGTAGCCAAGGCCGACTTCTTGCATAACTTTTAGACGTTTGTGAATTTGTGGGAAGTTTTTAAAAACCCCGACCGCCTCTTCTACTCGCATGTCCAAAACATCGGCAATGTTAAAGTCTTTAAACTTAACTTGCAGGGTTTCTGAGTTAAAGCGAGTGCCGTTGCATAAACTACACTTAACGTAAACATCTGGCAAAAAGTGCATAGAGATTTTTTTAAGTCCATCGCCTTTACATTCTTCGCATCGTCCACCTTTGACGTTGAAAGAAAATCTACCTTTTTGATATCCACGTTGGCGCGAAAGCGGGAGTTCCGCAAAAAGTCCGCGAATGTAGTCAAAAACGCCTATGTAGGTCGCAGGGTTTGAACGCGGAGTTCTGCCGATTGGTGCTTGCGAGATTTCAATAATCTTTTTGATTTTGCCAAAGTCTTGCACCCAACTTACTTTTGGTTTGGTGAGTTTCGTGTCGCCTAATTTAATTTGCAGAGACTTTAGAAGTACATCTTGAACTAAACTGGATTTACCAGAGCCAGAGACCCCAGTTACTACTGTCAAAACATTTAAAAAAATTCTGGTGTTAACTTCTTTTAAGTTGTTTTCACAGGCTCCTCTGATCTCAATATAGTCAAAATCACTGATTTCTCGTCTTTTTTTTGGAACAGGTACTGCCTGTTTGCCAGACAAATAGTAACCCGTTAAAGATTTTGGTTTTTCAATAAAGTCTTTAGGTGTACCTTCAGCGACCAGTTCTCCGCCAAAGTCTCCGGCTTTAGGACCAATGTCAATAATCCAGTCAGCGGCTTCCATAGTTTCGTTGTCGTGTTCAACGACTACTAAGGTATTACCTAAGTCTCTCATTTTACAAAGCGTGTTTATTAGTTTAGCGTTGTCCGCCTGATGCAGACCAATTGAAGGCTCGTCAAGAACATACAAGACCCCTGAAAGTTTTGCGCCAATTTGTGTAGCCAAACGAATTCGCTGCAGTTCGCCACCAGAAAGAGTTGCGGCTGAACGGTTTAAGTTAAGATAAGAAAGGCCAACGTCGTTTAAGAAATTTAGACGGTCTTTAATTTCTTTTAAGATGTTTTCAGAAATATTTTTTTCGTCAATGCTTAAGTTTAAGTTAGTTAAAAACTCAAGGAGTTTTTTAACTGAAAGATCTGAAAGTTCAAAAATATTTAAGCCGTTTACTTTCACGGAAAGCGCAGTTTGATTTAAGCGTTTACCAAGACAAAGTTTACAAACAGATTCTTTGGCATACTTACCCAACCATTCGCGAAACCACTCAGCGGTAGTTGTGTCAAAACGACGTTGAAAGTAGTTAACCACACCTTCAAAGGGTTCTATTTTTTTAGTAATACGCCCACTTTTTGAAATTAAGTTAAACTCAATTAACTCAGGGCTACCGTAATACAGTTTTTGAATTTGTGTGGAGTTCAACATTTTAAGCGGAGTGTTAAGGTCAATTCCAAAAAATTTAGCTGCGATTTCAAAGACTTGAGACTGCAAGTTATCTTCGTTGTTGTTTTGAGCCGGAACGATAGCGCCTTCTTTAATTGAAAGGTCTGGGTCAAAAACCAAATCAGGGTCAATTGTCATAATGCTACCAAGGCCTTTGCAGTTTGGACATGCTCCAAGT
>CAUSQP010000016.1:0-10250 GCA_963534175.1 uncultured Acholeplasmataceae bacterium | reverse complement strand
TGAATCGTTTAAAAATAAACCAGGTTGAATTGAAGGAAGTTGATGTCCATCACCTATAAAAACTACTTTGGTGTTTTTATCAATCGCTTTCAGCAAAGCATTGGCAAGCCGAATATCTAACATTGAAGATTCGTCTACTATAATTAGGCCAGTAAAAACAAAACGGTCATTTTCGTTTTTCTTAAAGTGATATGAACGCTCGTCGTCTTTTGCCGGAATCCACTCAAGGGCTGAGTGGATAGTAGAGGCTAAGTCACCTGTACTTTCGTAAATTCTGCGTGCTGCTCTGCCGGTTGGCGCTAAAAGCAAATTGTCTGTTTTAAATTTATTAGTTTTATCGTTTCTGGCGTAATCAATATAAATATCGTTAATGGCTTTCAAAATTGTGGTTTTTCCAGTACCAGGTCCGCCTGTAATAAAAGAAAGAGAATTAGTTAAAGCCATTTTAATTGCGTCAACTTGGTCTTTTGTGTAAGTTATTTTACTTTCTTCTTCTTTTTTCCTAATCTGTGCGTCAATATACTCAACTGGCAGTGAGTTTTCGTTGTTTGCGTAGATATTGTTAAGCATCTTTGCGACATTTATTTCTGCGGTGTAGATTTCTGGTAAATAAACCAAGCCGGCTTCAAAAATTAGTCTTTTTGAAATAATTAAATTATCAATTGCAGTTTTTAAAGGGTAAGCGATAGCCTTGTAGTTGTCAACTTTTTTTAAAAAAGTTTCAGTTTCTTGAATTAAACTGTCTTTAGTGTAAAAACTATGTCCGTCAACAATGTAAGTACTGATAACGTGAAAAATTGCTTCTTCTGCCCTTTTTAAATCGGTTTTTTCAATTCCAAGAGCGTGCGCTACAGTGTCTGCTTTAATAAAACCAAAACGCTCAATCTTTTTTGCTAAAATATACGGGTTTTTCTTAATTTCTATAATTGGCTTTTGAATTTTTTTGTGAATTTGACTAGCAAAATGCGCAGATATGCCAACTGAAGTTAAGAAATTTAAAATTTCAACTTCAGCAAAATTATTTTTAACTTTATTTGTGATTTCTAAAACTATGGCATTTGAAAATCCTAGTTTTGACAAACAACTTGGGTCTTCGTTGATTTTCTTGATAGCATCATTGCCTAACTCTTGCCAAATTTTTCCAGCCTTTGCTCTACCAACTCCTTGGATATTCAGGGCTTTAAAAAGATTGATAAACTGCTCTTCGGTGGTACCGTATGGAATAGACAGTGACACTAACTTATGATTTTTGTAAACAGGATGTGGAACTTTTACATAAGTTACTTCGTAAGCAGCACCTGGTCTAAGCGGTTTTCCGTTTAAAAAACCCTGAAAATTACCAATAATTGAAAGACTAGGTTTTTCGCCTTCTGCTTTAAACAGACAAAGCATATACTCAAGACCGGTTTTAAGTGTTTTTTGAAAAAAAAGTTGTCTCGTAATTGTGTTGTCTAGTGCTTGTTCCACTCTAATATCTCCTTAATTTATCGTCCATATAAACTTGTTTAATACGGCCAGCACCAAGACAAACTTCACCTTGATATATAACTAAAAATTGACCAGGGGTGACTGCCTTAGTTGCAGCGAAACATACTTTTGCCTCGTTGTTTTTAAGAAACTCAACTTTAACTTCGATGTCTTGTTGTCTGTATCTAAACTTTGCTGAGTACTCACCATTTACTTTTTTTGTTCGGAAAACTAAATTGTCAATCAAACAATTATTTGAGTAAAGATACTCAAGATTACTTTCAGGTGCAACTAAAAGTGTATTTTCTTCAGGAATTTTGCCAACTACAAAAAAAGGTCCATCAAACTCATAAGTTTTGCCCAGTCCAATTCCTTTTCTTTGGCCGATTGTGTAGTTAATTAACCCTGTGTGAGTACCAGCGATTCGCCCATCTAAAAATTTAATTGGACCTGGTGCGGCTTTTAAATAGTTTGCAAGGAAACTCTGAAAATTACGTTCACCAATAAAACAAATTCCGGTTGAGTCTTTTTTTGATTTATTTACTAAGCCTGCTTTTTTGGCAATCACTCTAACTTCTGGCTTGGTTAATTCTCCAACTGGAAAAATTGCTTTCTTTAGTTGTTTCTCGGTAAGTTGTGCTAAAAAATAAGTTTGGTCTTTATTTAGATCAACTCCTTTTAACAGCATTTTTTTGCCGTCTACAATAGCGGTTCTGGCGTAATGGCCCATTGCGATAAAATCAGCGCCTAGAGTTTCTGCGTACTCCAAAAACGCTTTAAACTTAATTTCGTTATTACAAAGCACATCAGGATTAGGTGTGCGGTTTGCTTTAAACTCGGCTAAAAAATACTGAAAAACGCGGTCCCAATACTCTTTTGAGAAATCTACTCTAATTAACTCAACCCCAAGTTGACGACACACCGCCTCTGCGTCTTTGGCGTCTTTTTCTTGTGGACAAACGTCGTCATTGACATTTGGATTACCAAGCACATCAAAGTTAGTGGTGCTATCCCAGTTTTTCATGTATACAGGGATGCAATTGTAGCCTTGGTCTAAAAGTAGTTTCAAAGAAACAGCAGAATCTACTCCGCCAGACATTCCAAGCACTACCGTTTTTTTGTTTGTTTTTTGCATACCTGCTCCTTTCTAAGAATTTTTTTATTTAAAGTATTCATTGTCAGGTTCAATGAAAAAATCTGTAAGTTTTCTTTCAAAGAACTCAATATGCAGTGGAAAAGCAGAGCGTTTAAAGGCATTTTTAAATACTCTGGTTTCAACTGTATTAAGTATTTTTTGTTTTTCTGCTTTAGTTAAATTATCTTGACATAGTTCATCAATTAAACCTATGTTAAGTGCTCTGCCTTGAAAACAAAAAGCATTTAAGACAATATCTAGATGTGCGTAATTGCCAAGAATTTCTTCTGTGTTTTGTTTTGGCAAAAGTTCAGGCGAAATAGGTGCTGCCAAAATTTCTTGAATAATTGAATTTAAATCGTAAAACTGATTTTTTGCCAAATAAGCAAGAACTGACTTAATTTCTGATTTAAAAAGTGTAGCGTTAGTTGCAAACAAACCAAATAAATCAGCACCTACAGTGCCAAAGCCTAGTAAGATTTCAGATAAATCAGAAGTATTTAAAACAACTCCATTTACCTTGTTTGCAGCATTTAGTAAAAGCAAAGTTCTAACTCTTGCTTGCGTGTTTTCATAAACTAAATCTTTTTCAAAGTGGTTCATTTTGGTAAAAATACTACTGCATATTTGGTCAATTTCAATAATTTGCGGAGTTAAGTCAAGTTTTTTACATAAACAAATTGCTCTATCTACACTTTTTTTGTTATTGACACTTGGCAAAATTAGCGGAAATACATGGTTTTTCGCGTCCACATTTAAATATCTGCACGCTAAAACTGCAAATAGTAGAGTAAGTGCGGAATCAAGTCCACCTGAAACCCCTATGACAAACTTATTTGCGCTAAGTTGAGTTAATTTAGCCGCAAGTTGGCGCTCAGCAGTTGTGACAATGTAGTTAATTTTGTTGTCAGATAAGGCTAACGTTTTTTCTTTATTTTCAATTTTAAGTTGAGTAATTTTGTCTTTAAGAAACTGTTTAAAATCAATAAACACAGAATGCTCAACAAAAGAAAGTGTGTGATCTGAATAATTTAAAATATGGTTATTTACCAAAAAAACAACCGTATCTAGTCCATTAATTTCATCTAGTTTTGCCTTTAAATATTCAAGTGCTTTAATGTTAAATTCACTGTAGAAAAGCAGTTCAGATTTTGAATTTAAAATAATGTCTTTTCTGCTTATAAAGCGATTCAAACCAGTCTTAACTAGCGAATTTAAAACATCGTAAATTTGGTCAATATTCTTTTTTGGATTCAAAACATAGGGTCTGTCTATTTGAAAGTTAGTAAGTTCAGTTAAATCAAAAATCCCAGTTTCACACCCATTTTTTAAGTAATTATTTTGAAAAATTTCTTTAGCCGCTTCCGGCACAAAATCAAAAAACTTATCTGGATTGTTTCTAATCATACTAGCCGAAACATCCATTTCAAACTCAATGTAGTCGGCCTTAATTTTTTCGGTTAACTTAACTTCGTAGCCTGGTCTTTTGAAAATTAAAAACTCATATGTTGTAAGAAGCTCTTTGTAGTTAATCCATCTGCCGATATTTAAAGCATTGTCTGCACCCATTACAAAAACAGGTTTTGAGCCGTATTTTTCAGTCAAACGTTTCAAGGTGCTAAGTGTACCTAGATACTCAAAGTCATTCAGTTCAATTTCGTCAACTATCACCCTTTGATTGTTGGCAAAAACTGCCTTTAACATAGACAACCTCAAAGTATTTGGCATCAAACCAGATTTTTTGTAATTGATAGAACATGGCACTACTATTACTTTGGCATCCGGGTAAGTTTTTAAAATTTTTTCAATAATGCCGACATGTGCAACAGTAACCGGGTTAAAAGACCCACCATAAATAAAATACTTCATAATTTTTCCAATACCCTTAATTTAGCTGAGTGCGCACGCGGGTTTAGTGTGCACTCCTGTTCTTTTGGCAAAATAACTTTCTTTGAAATTATTTTAAACTCCGCTGGTTTTTCAATTAAAACAGGTAACCCTAATGGAGTTTTTTCAACGGTTAGACTTTTAAATAAGTCTTTGACAATTTTGTCTTCAAGTGAATGAAAAGAAATTACACAAAGTCTGCCTTTGGGTTTAAGCAACTTAAGCGACTGATTTAAAGCAGACTCCAAAACATTCAGTTCATCATTAACCTCAATTCTCAAAGCCTGGAATACTCGTTTTGCTGAATGTCCTTTAGTTTTGAAATTAACAGAATCACAAATTGAAACTAAGTGAGCAACCGTTTCAATTGGTCTTTGTTCAACAATTTTTTTGGCCAAAATACTTCCGTTTTTCTCATCTCCATATTTAAAAAAAATCTGTGCAAGTTCTTTTTGTGTGTAGTTGTTTAAAATATGTTCAGCGGTTAGCGTTTGGCCGAGGTCCATTCGCATGTCTAGGTTTTCTGAGTTAATGTAGGAAAACCCACGCTCAGGTGTATCTATTTGCATACTACTTAAACCAAGGTCAAAAAGTATACCGTCAACTTCGTTAACCCCGTTTGTTTTAAGGTGGTCCGTGATTTTAGCAAAATTACTATTAAAAATAGTAAAATTGCTGAATTTTTTAAGTCTTTTTTCAATTAAAGCACAAGCTGTGCTGTCAGCATCAAAAATATATAGGTGTCCAGTGTTGTTAAGACAGTTTAAAATAGCCTCTGAGTGTCCTCCGGCACCACCTGTCATGTCGACGTAAATTCCGTTTGTCTGAATATTTAAATTATCAATGCATTCTTGTTTTAAAACTGAGATATGTGGTATTTCCATATGACAATTATACCCCTAAAAATTTGATTTTCTTGAAATAAATGAAGGTTAAAATAAAAAAAGTGGCGAACCACTTTCTTTATTTTCTTAAGCCTAATTTGGCAACGATTGCACGATAACGTGGAACATCGTTGTTAAGTAAATAGTTTAACAAACTACGACGTTTTCCAATTTTCATGTAAAGACCACGTTTTGAGTGTAAATCTTTTTTGTGGACTGCTAAGTGTTGAGTAAGTTGTTTAATCTCTTCAGTTAGTAGAGCGATTTGCACTTCAGGTGAACCTGCGTCTTTATCATTGATGCGGTTATCGCGAATAATTTGTGCTTTTAATTCTTTAGTTAAAGCCATAATTATTTCTCCTGTCACAGTTGCTAAAGAAAAAGGTAAAAATCCTAAATCCTTGCAAAAGTCTTATAAATTATACCATATTAGCGCCTGTATTTGTTAAAAATTACTACTTAAAATACAAAAGTTGCGACTAAAAGGTATATTGAAACTGCTAAAAAGTCGTTTAGCGTAGTTAAAGCAGGTCCAGTGACATCGTTTGGTGAAATTTTAACTTTTTTAGCAAGTAGCGGTATAATTGTGCCAATAACTGCTGCGATTACCATTGAAAGAAACATAGAAATTCCAACACAAAACGCCATGTTAAGAGCTAAGTATCTGTATTTTTCGAAACCAGAGAAGTGTCCGTATTTAACCCCAACTGCTACAAAGATGAAAACAATCGCAAACGCAAAAATCGCAGATAGCACGGAGTTTAACAAGGCTATGGTAATTTCTTTTAAGATATGCTTATAAATTGTTTTCTGTTGATTTAATTTGTCTTTAGAAATTAAAATAATCGTGAAACCCATAGACTGACTGCCAATATTGCCAGCCATATCTAAAAGTAGCGCTTGAAATAAAATCAAAATAGATACTTTTTGAATAATTGAGTCAAACACTAAAATAAATCTAGCGATTAGCAAAGCCAAGACAATTGAGACAACTAGCCACGGAAGTCTATATAAAAACTTTGTAAAAGGTGGTGTGTCTATATCCATTTTTTGGAAACTTTGTAATTTCAAGTACTCTTTTTCAGTCTGCTCAACAATTTCGTCAAGGATATCATCAGCGGTAATTATGCCAAGCATATTTTGTTTTTCGTCAATTACTGGCATCGCCAGCAGGTCATATTGGCGAAATACACCAATTGCTTCTTTAATGGTCATTGTGTCTTTTAAGAAATGGTATTCGTAAATTATGATGTCTTTAAGTGAGTCTTGACTGCGGGCTTTGATTAAGTCTTTTAAGTTAATTACACCTTTTAACTTGTTTTTAGCGTCAACCACGTAAACAAAATCAATAAAGTCAGTCTCTTTAGTGTGCCTAAGTACATAGTCAGTTGCTGCTTTGATGTCCATCTCTTCGTTTACGCAAACATATGCTAAGTTCATGATAGATGCACATTTTTCTTTGTCGTAAACTAAAAGTTTTTTAATATCTAGATATTTAGAAGAAGTCAGCAGATTTAGGATTTTGCTTTGTTTTTCTAAACTAAACTCAGAAATATACTCACGCAAGTCATCTATTTCTAAGTTATCTAAAATTTGTTTTTGTTCGTGTTCTTTGAGCTGCGCGAAAAACTCGCCTTGCACATCTTTTTCTAAATACACAAAAACTTTGGCAGCCTTTGCTTCAGTTAAGTAACTCAAGACTAATTTTTGATTTTCAAAATCAAGTTCACCTAAGTTTTCAGCGATTTCGTAGGCCTCAAAACCTTTTAAATATTGCTTGGTTTTCAGAGACTTACTAATTTGTTTAAAATCAAATTCTTTATTTTCACTAAACATAATAAGCAACCTCTTTTTTAACCCAAAGTAGGAAGTGGCAATTTAAAGGCAGCCACTAACGCTAAAGTTAAAATAAAGTGTGTAACTAATGCCAAAGTATCGCAAACTGTGGTAATAATAGGGCCGGCGGCAGATGCTGGGTTAATTTTAATTTTTTTGAAAAACATCGGAATTAACATTGCAATTAGTGGTGCGAGAACTAGAACAACCAATAAAGTTATTGAGTTGATAAATGCATAGATTGCTGAAACCTGGTAAATTGAGACAGTTTTTGGAATTGCGTTTTTGTAACTTAAGATAAACAAGAAAGAAAATCCAAAAACTAAAGTAGAAACCGTTAATGCAGTGTATAGTCCTGCTTTAAACTCTTCAAAAAAAGATTCTTTATCAATTTTACCAAAACGAGAAAGTCTAACTAAGGAACCTGAAAGAATTTGGGAAGACACATTACCGGGACACCCCAAAATTAACGGTTGAATTGCCGTAATTATCGCGATATAGGCGTATTTAGAAACTTTTGGCTCAAATACTGATGTCACAAAAGAAAGCGGAATAGAAAGTAAAATCAAAAGAATTAACCAAGGCAAGCGAGTAATGGCTTGGGAAAAAATCTTTCGGCGATTTAGAGCCTTGGACGAAAGCAGAGAAAGTTGAGCAATGTCTTTGTCGGCCTCGGTTCTGACAACATCTAAAATATCGTCTAAGTTTAAAACTCCTAAAAAGATGCCACCTTTTGAAACTACTGGGATTTGAAACTTACCTGTGTTGTTCAAAGTAGCCGCCGACTCTTCAATGTTATCAGTGTCATAAACTACTTCAGTTGGTTCAATTAACTCGCTAACCTGTTTAGGAGAACGTGTTTTAACTAGGGTTTTTAAAGAAAGCACCCCTTTAAAAACTCCGTTTTCAGAAGTAACAATTAAAGTTGAGATACTTTCGGCATCTTGAGCATGTTCAATTACTTGTCTAGTTGCTGCTTTGACATCCATTGTGTCAAAAACAACAAGTATGTCTTTAGACATGTAAGAACCTGTTTTGTCTTCGCGGTATTGTAGCAGGTTAGTAATTTCTTTATAGTTGGTTAACTTAGTAATAATTTCGTTATATTCATCTTCTTTTTCTTTTTGGAGAAACTTAATAAAGTCAACTAAATCATCTAAACTTTGTTCGTTTAAGACTTCTATTTTCTTTGAGTTAGTAAGTTCGTTTAAGACAAATAAAGCGTTTTCGTTAGTAAGGTATGCAAAAAACACAGCAATAGTTTTGCTGTCAATTAGTTTAAGAACTTGTCTGCGCTCAGTTTCTTTTAGTTCAGTAAACGCAACTGACAGGTCAAAACCATGCATTTCTGTGAGTTCTTCAAGAATTTGCGCTTTATTAACTTTTTTGTAAAGTAAGTCTTTAAACATAGTTAAACTCCGTAAAGTGTTTTTAAACTGATTTAGTTGCTAAACATATTTTAAATTATTTTTATGCTTCGTGCTACTAATAACAGGTTAAGCGAAATAGAGTGGCTTATTTGTGAATGTATTACTGCTTATTTAGAAATTTACTTGAAAATAAACTTTATACACAAACCACTACACCCAAAACATTTTCAACTAGGTTCCACCACAGTTTACCGTTATTAATGCTACGAACACGTGGTTTTGGTTTAGCGTCCTCGAACTGTGCAGCAAGCCAATAACATAGACGGTTAATTCCATTATAGAAAAACAAATCTCCGTTAGATCCAAAATAAGGTCCAAAGTCTGTGCCATGATAATAATCGCTTTGTTGATAATTGTTAGATAAAACTGCATTTGCAAAATCCGTAGGTTGTTTTTTAAGTTGTTCTTGGTTACCTTTATCTAGTGCCGCTTTAACCGAAAAATCACCGTCATCGTAAGTCGGCATATAAACATTACGCCCAAGTACTTCACCGATATGCTCTACCATTGCTTTAAAAATAGAGCGCTCCGGTATTGTATTATCAAAATAATCCTTATGATAAAGATTAAATGGAGAATAATCTATGATATTTTCTGTAAACCAAGTGTTTTTTTCAGGAATTTTGACAACCCAAACAGGCTCAAGTTGAAAGTACTGACCATTGTATTTTTCGTATATTAAGCCTTGAGAGTCTTTATAGTAACTGCGAGTAATCTTTATGGTATAATCTTTGTCTTTTGAGTTAAACTTAAGATTATAATCTTTGTTTTCAAAAGGCTCAATTCCAGCAGGATTGTCAACTTTGGTTTGTGGGTACTTGCCGATTTTATTGCCGCCAGGTTTACCAAAATAAATGATTACTGTATGCTCTTTTGTAACAACAGTTTTTTCAATTTCTTCTTTGGTTTTTTCTTTGCCATCAAGAAGAAGCTCTCTATAAATATAACCTGCTTCTTCGATAAGATGATATGTAATTTTGCCAATCACACCACCGTGTTTGGCATATAAACCTGCAAGTGTTGTTGCAAAGTTTCTCGCTAAAAAAGTAATTCTGTAAGTTTTTCTAAGAATAGTTACAGTTACCTTATTTTTAGTTTTGTCTGAGTTAACTGTAAGTTGTTCAACACTGTAAACTACTTCTTTATAGACAGAGCTGTCAGGATTTTGATAACTAACTGTGTGAGTTGTAGAAATTTTACCAGTCTTTTTCTCTTCGTACTCGTCAAAATTACCATCTGTTTTTTCTTTTCGAATAGTGTAAGTAATTTCTCTATCTTGATAATCAGTTACAGTGTAAATTGTCTGAGTTTCACCAGTTGCAATAAACTTAGTCTGAATTGCTCCGTTTTGTGTTTTGCTCCAACCCAGCAAATTATGTGTGTCTTTAACCTGACAATTAGGTAGTGGGATTTCTCTTGTTCTTTTAATTTCTATAGACGCTGGAGTAATTGTCTTTATTCCAGAATCTGCAACAAAGTTAACTCTGGTAGTTTTTAGTCTATAGAATCTAAAAACTTTGGTGGTGTTAGTGTCTGGAACTAAATCATCTACTAGTTTTTTTGGTTTAGTTTCGTCAATTTAATATAAGTATTTATCTGGAGCTGAATATG
>CAUSQP010000015.1:0-10984 GCA_963534175.1 uncultured Acholeplasmataceae bacterium | reverse complement strand
TTTAATAGTGATTTTACCTGCATTATTTTCGTATTGAGTTGTTTTTAGTTTACTTTGGTCTTCTGAGTTTTTCAAGACAAAAGTCGGGGTAATTTTAGCGGCAAGTAATTGCTCAATTCCAGTTATTAACTCAGCAATTGTGGTGAATTTGTTTTCAACTGGAGAAAAGCGAGCAGTGCGGATACTTGCGGAAAGCTCTGGAGTATACTCATTTGCCATTCCGACTTCCTTGACATATTTTTTGTCAAAGTCTTTAAAAGTGTTACTGCGTTGTTTTTTCTCATCGTACTTATAGACTTGACCGTTTAAGTTAAACTTCTCAACAGTATATGAAACTGAGTAGACATACTCAGTAATTTTGGTTTTACCGTCTTTAGTTTCATTGTAATAAACTCGGTAAACACCTGGTTTTTTAAACGCAAACTCGTTGTTTCTAACTTCTAGGTTATCTAGAACTCCTTGTGCGGTGTATTTTTCGTTGATAGTTCTCGTGCGGTCGTTTAAGTTAAGTTTAACGGTTTCATGAATTGGACGGTGGCGGTGTTTAACGACATTATCTAAATCTTGAATTTGCTCACTAGTCGTCTCTTTGACAGTAATTTCAGTGTCTTTTTCAATTTTGAAAGTTACAGTTGTACCACTGTGCGCTTTGCCGTTAACTAAAATCTCGTAGGTGGAAGTGGCTTTAGGGTCTTTTAAAGTTAAAGTAACCACGGTGGCTTCAGGTAAATCAAGTGTGGTGTAGTTTGGAGATAACTCAAATAAGTTTTTGTCAAAGTTTAAGTGATGTGTTTTAAAACGATCTAAAATAACTTCAAAGAAAATGTCTTTGTCAATTTTAAAAGTGTATTCAAAGTTAGAGTTAAACTTAGTTGGCACTCCGTTTACTTTAAACTCCTTGAAAAAAGCACGGTATATTTCTTTTAAACTAACTGTAACTTCTTCACCATAAGCAACATCATTTAAATCAGCGTGTGTTGTTTTGAAGTCTAAGTAAGGAGAAGGTTGGATTTTAAATTTAACTTCCTTTTCGTCAAAAAATACTTTGATTTCAAGGTCTGAATTTATTTTGTATTCAAATAGCGAAGTTTCCGTGTCGTCTAGATTTGGACGAAAGAAATTAGTTTGATTGTCTTGAAAGTAACGGCGGTCACTTTCGCCAAACTGCAACATAAACGGTGCTTTTGGCTTAATTTTGACTTTAAAAAGTAAGGTACTGCCATCTTCTACTTTATTTAAATCAACGCCTACAGGCGGAGTTGGTCTGCCAACATAGCCAACTGCTTCCACAGTTTTTGGCAATTTAACTTTATAGAAACCTTGGTAAACTAATTTAAGTTTAAGGTCTTTGTCTACCTTAATTGCAAACTTGTTTTCTGAGTCTATATGCACATTTGTTTTGTTGTAGCTAACTTCATTAATCAACAAGTCTTTAAACTCGCGATTTTTTAGTTTCAATTCAAAGTGCAAAATAGTGTTTTTAGGTACTTTTTTAAAGTCGTTTACTACAACTACTTTGTCTTTTCTTTGGGCCCCAAAGTAAGTGAGTTCAGTTTTGTCAAACTCAACTTTATGAAACACTCCGCCACAAGCAGCAAGAAGTGTTGTCGCTAAACTTAAAATAAATAAATAGGTAAGTTTCTTTAATACAGACATTAATCATTCTCCTCTTTTTCGGCTGCTTTGTGGAAATCAAATGAAAAATTTTTAACTAAATCGCTTGATGAGTTTTTAAGGGGTTTTAAAGAAACGCTGTAGGAAAACTCATCATATTTAGCAGTTTTTTCAATGTTTTTATTTAACTTAAACTCAAAGAAAACCAGACCATTAAAGCCGTTGACACGTACATTTAAGTACTGTTCTTTTTCAATTAAGATGTTAGACTTTGCAGTTTGCCAATCTTTTAACTCGAAGTCAAAAGATTTTTCTTTGTCTTTAAGCACTCGTTTATCTTTGTGTTTAATGTCTATCGTAATTCCGTCAAAACTTGCGTAGTTTGGCAAGTTTTCAACAAACACATAGAAAGTAAAACCTGGTTTGTGCGGAATATATTTATCACCAACTTCTTTAAAGAAACGCAAAATTGGGATGTTTTTGTCTTTGAAGTTCATTTCCACAAAAGTCTTACTAGGATCAGTTGCAGAATTGGCTTTCTCTTGGATTTTTTTAATTTGGTCAAGATATTTAAGTTTCTTTTCATACATATCTTCAACCGAAAGTCTACGCAGAGACTTAACTACGCTTTTAGAAGTTGTATACCAAAGACGAAGGTCGTTAACAGGAGTTTGACTAGGAATTTGAATTGGCTTAGTTCCAAAAGCAGCAACTAGACCAAGTGAAACAAAGATTAGGATGGTAATTAAAAAGAAAGTGAATTTTTTCATTTAATTTCGCTCCTTTCGTGCTAGCCGCACATTACATCAAAATATACTTTAATTTTTAAGTGGAAAGTAAAAATAGAAAAAGCAAGCGCAATTGCACCAATTGCCAAAAGCAAGGAAAGCGCTTTTGCGGATGCTCCAAAAGCAACTAACAGAATTACTACAACTAAAGACATCACAATTCCAACAACTGAAGAAAAGCCTACATTTTTTAACTTAGAAATATCGGCGGTTTCTTCAAATTTTTGGTGTTCAGATTGAGTTAAGTCAACTGACGCTGAATACAAAATATGCACGATTGTGAAAACCAAGAAAATTCCGGCAATCAAAAAAGGCACTTTAATGGCTTCAGCTTTGTTGTCAGTATAAGGATAAATCAGCATTATTACTAAGTTAAGCGCAACTATTAAGAAGTTAATTGCGATGTTAATCGCAACTTTTGCAGATATTAACTTATAGGTGTTGCCAGGAATAGTTTTTAAAATATATAACTTACCGCCTTCTCTGGAAATTATAGAAGAGGCAATAGTATTAGAAGTAGTTAACACAACTAAACCTACCAAGACATTTAAAATCACTACCATACTGCGGCCAAATGAGTTTAGCGGAAATGCTGAGTAGGTTTTGTTTAAAATAATTGAAATTAACGGAAGTGTTGCTATGTAAAAAATGTACTTAGCAATTGTGTCTGAGTTTCTGAACAGTTGAATTAGTTCTTTTAAAGTAAAGGCTTTAGTTGGGGTGTTTCCGCTTTTTTCAAAAATATTAAAGCGGTTTTCTTTATTGGCCAAATTCATCTTAATGCGGTTTGCTAATTTAAAGTAAACAAAGTAAGAGACAACAGATGAAACTAAAAATAAGACAAAAACTGTGCCAAAAACTACAGCCAAGTGAATAATTGTCGGTTTTCTGACAATATCAACTGCAGCAATACTTACGTCTACTTTAAAAATTAAGTAATACAAATATTTAAAGAAAAATAAATGATTTAAGAAATTGCGTTGAAACGCAAAGTTCACATTTTGCCATCTAGTTTGAAAAGTATCAAAACGAATATAACGGTCCTGCCCGCGCATACTGTTAATAAAGATAATTACCAGGGTAAAAACTAAGGAAACTAAAATCAGAGATACTGCTAAAGTAGCAAGGCGAGAACGTTTTAAGAAAGAAAATGAGTAGAAATAAACTACTGCAAAAATTGTGCCTAAAAACAGAGAAACTGCGGGAATTGAGAAACAAATCACCGAAATTCGGCCAAGAAATGGAACTAAAGCACCATACTCAACCCCTGCGTTGTTGTAGTAAATAGAAAGCAGGAAAGGCAGGAAAAACACCAAGGTTTTCATCAGTTCAATTAAATATCTTGCCACAATTTTGGAAAGAAAAATTGTAATGTTCGTGATTGGAAAGGCAAACAAAATATCGTTTTTCGGATTTTGAAAAAGGGAATTTGCCATACCTTGCATCGACTGAAAAGAAGTAACTAAAGTATAGAAAATAAATACAGCCGGAACAAGCGCAATATAGGGAGATGCGCCAAGTACAGAAAAGGCAGGCAACATGTAGTTGTAAACATAAAACAAAATACCTGCAAAAAACAGCATTAGCGCGTATTTGGCAATTTTAGAGCCAACAGAACCCCTAATTTTCACAAAAGAAGCGTCAACATACTCAGACTTAAGAAGTTGCCAAAACACCAAAAACTGATTAGGATGTTCACGAACTGGGTTTAAAGTGTTGAAAAACTGAACGGTTGGTTTAATTTTTTTAGAACTTGGTTTTTTAACTAAGTTCAGGAAAAACTGCTTTAAAAACATCTTACTGCTCAATTAGTTTAATGTACATCTGCTCAAGGTTGCCGTATTTAGCCTTAAGTGCAGCGACTTTTTCGTTTACCACCATTTGCCCACGTTTAATAATTACAACTTCATCGCAAATATTTTCAACAACTTCTATGATATGTGAAGAAAAAATCACGATATTGCCTTTTTTAGCGTGCATTTTAATCGCTTCTTTAAGTTGATAGGCAGAAGTTGGGTCTAGACCTGTAAGTGGTTCGTCAAGAACCCAAACTTTTGGTTCATGAATTAACGAAGAAATTACCGAAATTTTTTGCTTCATACCGTGTGAATACGTGCGAATTTGGCGATCGATTGCGTAAGTGATTTGGAAAAAGTCAGTAAGTTCAAGTAGTTTAGTTTTAATAATGTCTTTTGGTACATTAAAAAGTTTAGCCACAAAAGTAATGTACTCGCGGCCCGTTAACTCCTCGTAAAGTGCGTGGTTGTCAGAAACGTAGCCCAAAGAATACTTAGCCTCGGTTGGATTTTTTTCAATATTGTATCCACAAATCGTGATTGTTCCTTCAGTGATTGTTTGAATTCCTACCAGCGACTTGATTAGTGTAGATTTACCGGCTCCGTTGTGGCCAACAAAACCAACAATTTTGCCACCAGAAATTTCAAAAGAAACATCTTTTACTGAATAAAAATCGTTATTTGCGTATTTTTTGGAAAAATTTTGTACTTTAACAAAACTATCTTTCATATCAAGCTCCTTTTTAAGTTCTGGGTTAATTTTGCCGATTTTAACGACCCCTAGTTTACGGTCTTTTCTCAATTTATGGACAACAAAGCGGAAAGAGATACAAGATTTTTGGATTTGCAAGAAAATCTGGCTGACGGTAAGCGTGGTAATTGTACAAATCGCCCAAGTGATAAACAGATAAGTTATTGGAAACGAAACTGTTTTTCCTTTAATTGTAACTGTTTTGTATTTTGAACGCAGATTGCCAAGGAAAGTCTTAAACTTAGCGTGATCAACAATATTGCGGCGATTAATGTAAAAAAAGTCAACGTGTTCTTGAACTGCCTTGTTATCTGGATACAGTCCATCAACTATTCTTAAAACTATTGCTGCAACTAAGAAAAATACAGTAAAGCAAACAAGAGCAACTATTAAGTCTCTAGCGCCAGGTGTCTGGAAAAACCTTAAAGTGTAGGCTAAAGCAGTTAAAACAATTAAGTAAAGAGCAGGTAAGTAAAGCAGCATGTTTTCTAAACTAAAGAAACTACCGTTTTCTTTGAGTTGCAAGAAAAATACGTAAAGTAATGGCACACCTGTTGAAAACATAGAAAACACAGTCATAGTGCTCTTCAGTTCAAATAAGAAAATAAATGGGAAGGCAAGCAGCAGCCATTTAAGTGGAGAAAAGGCAAACTTTAAACTAAAAATTTCTGCTTTAGTTAATACTGAGTAAACTGAGTAAATTACTGCTAAAGAAACTGTGAACAACAAAAACTTCTTGTATTCATGCGCTCTGTTAATGTAGACATTGGTAAGCAAAAATATCAAGACAAACGGAGCAAGTAACATAAATAAATGCGGACGCGTAAAGACAAACTTCTGGTAAGTCATGTGTCCAAAAATTACTTGCAGAGTTAACGGAGACAACGAAAACAGAAAAACTACTGTATAAAGCAGAACTTCATAAAAAATATGCTTAGCCGAAAAATGAAAGAAAGAAGTGTTAAAAGAACGCACCAAAACATAAAAAGCAATAAAACTAGTGATTAAAATCACCCGAACAATTAAGGCAAAATAAGCACTTTGGTCCAGAAAAAAATACCTAATATTAAACATTAGACTTAAATAAAGCAGTAAGTTAACTAAATAAAAAATTGGCGTGAACTTAGTTTTGGAGTCTTTAATTAAAACTTTTCCTAAAAGCAAAATTACCGAAGTTAAAAACAGGTGTCTTGCAACCACTGCTAAGTTGTTTAAAACATAGACCGCAAACGCTGGGTTTGCTGTGTTTTGGTTAACTAGACTTAAAAAGTCAGGACTTTTTGCAAGTAGCATTAAAAGAGTTCCAAGTAGAGCGATTAAAGCACCAAAAGAAACTCTGACTATCAGATCAGCTTTTTTCGGAAGACTTGGTAAATTAAATTTTAAAATTGGATTAACTTGCGTGTTCATTTACGAAACAAAACGGTATCCTATGTAGATGCAACCCGCAAAACGTCCAGCGTTTGGCAGAATGTTTTCGACAACTGGGGCAATTTTAAAGACATTAGTGTAGCCAAATTTTTCGTTTTGTTCAAGTAGCGGAGCCCCGCCGTTTTGCAGTGCTGAGTAAAACTCGCCAATAAAGTCAACCAAGCCACGGCCAGGTTTTGCCTTTAAGTAATTGTCCAATTTTGAAACTGTTGAAAAGTTTTGGTCAATTGCGCTTAGTTCAGGGAAGTTAAGAGTCAGGAAGGTAAACTTCATGTTAGACATCATCTCAGAAACTTTTGGACTTGAGTAAAAGTCGTCAACAGTTGAGTATTCTCGTTCTGCTAAATTAAAAGTTACATCCCAAGCAGGGCGACTATGAGAAAGGTAGTAATTTGGGTTTTCAGGGTCGTTGACAGGTTGAACAAATGGGTTGTAGTTAGTAAAGAAAAGCGGAGCCCAGAAACTTTTAGTTTTGACAGCGTCGTTATTGTTTTTCACAATTTGGAAACCAGAGATTTGCTTAATTTGCTCAATAGTGTTCACAGTTTGCCCAATAAAACGGTTTAAGTCGAGAGCTTGCGCAATTTCGTTAGAAAGGTTAACTTCCGCTTCTACAATAGTTTGTTTAATTACCACAGTGGGGTCTACCGAAAACAAACGAGCAGCCTTACCACGAAGAGCAAGCAAATGTTGTTTTTGAAGTTCAGGTGCAGAGACTGCGTCAACTACAGCACTAAACTCAGCAGACTGTGCTTTGATGTCTTTATCTTGTCTTTTTCTGCGGTCTCTGTCTTGAGTGTAGATGCCACCCGCGCCGCAGCGTTTGATTTCTGAGTTTTCAACCCAAAGTGCAGAAGGAGATGCCATTTCGTCTGCTTGAATTTTTTCATTAAAGTCGTGATATCCGTTTTCGTTAGCAAACAAAATCGCGTTAATAAAAGCGTTGTCTATTCTAGTGTGTGAAATAAAGTGAGTTGCCGCAATAAAATTAAAACCAACAGAGGTGTTTAAAACAACTGAGTTTTCAACGTCTAGACGCGCTCTAAAGCCGGATACTCCTAAAATTGAGCCTGATGAAAGTGGTGTTTTTTTCTTATTGCCGCCACCTATAGTGTGAGATTTAGAGTTGCCTTTAATGTAGATGTTTTTAAGTGAAGATCCGTAGTCTACAGAAGGAGTTTTATCCATATCCTTCACGCCAACAAAAGAACGAACAGAAAATATTGCTGCTCTAACGATTGTTAAGTTAATACCTTCTTCGTTTGAGTTTTGAGTAATTGCATGTCGAATGTTTTTACCATCAATTGTGTAGCAGTTTCCGTCAAACTCAATTGGCTTGTAGCCAACATTTTTTAGTTTTGGGTTATATAGTCTGCGGTAAAATGAACCACCTAAATATTTAGTCTCATCAGTAACGTCACCGTTTTCATCCATTTCAACTTTATCGTCGTCAGGAATTAGTGACTCTATTTTGTCTAAATCTTTTAAGTCAGGATATTCTGCTCTGCCTTTAAATTTGTTGTCAATATACTCAAGTTGGTCGCTTTGCGCAACTGGAGTGATGTTTCTTTGCAAATATACTTTTTGGAATTGTTTAGCCATTCTAAAGTATTTTCTAAGTTCTAAGTCTTCGTAGGCATTTACTCCTTCTTGGACTTTAACGGTTTCCTTTAAAACATCTTTAGGGTCGTTAATGTTTTCAAATTGCAATTCAACTAAACGATTAATTAAATTACGCGAAAAACGCATACCAAAGCCATTTAAGCGGTATTTATCTTCACTTAAATTAAATTTATTTGCTTCGTCTGTTACATCTTTTAAACTTAAACGATAACCGTATAGTTCAGGTGAGATTGACTTAAGTTCACGTAAACTTAAGTTTTTTGACTTAACTTGAAACTCGTTGTTTTCCCAAACTTGAGTTTTCACAGTTATATCAAACTCAGGAACATATGAATTGTCAGTTCCAACAGTTTTGTGTTTAATTTTGTAAGTAGATTTACTTTTAGTTTGGTAATTTGGTTCAAGGGTTTGTGGGTCTTCTGAGTACTCAAACTTATCAGAATGCGATTTATCGCTAATTTTCTTTAAATTAACTTTAGTAATAGAAGGTGTGATTTTGTAAATAAATCTAACTTCAGCAGTAGTATTGTCTTGAAACTCATAGCGGTAAAGCGCGAAGTTATAACCTAGGTTTTTAAAAACAAAACGACCAGAACCTACGCCCATTTCAATTGGACTTGAGTCAAGCAAAGTGCGTTTATTTACCGCTTTACCTTGAAACTGCGGAAGTTCAGGAGTTTTTTTAGTGTTAAGCGAAATAGTTTTTTCGGTTGTATAGTCAGTTCTTTCAACTACATTCGCAGAATAAAAATGAGTAAGTTCAGTAATTGCTTCTTTAATTGTGATAGTTTTTTTAGTTGAATAAAGCAGTGTTTTGTTTTGAGCAATTGAATGATATTCTTTTGGGAATTTAGCAATTGCGGCAGGTTTGATTTCAACATCTACCTTGTCATTAAACTGATATAGGTCTTTCTCAGGATAAACCTTGAAAACTTCTTTGTCGTAATTTAATTTAAACTGAGTGGTTTTAGCATTAATTTTTGTAGCCTCAACGACTGTATCTTGCTCTACTGTTAAGTTAAAGATTTTTTTATCTTCATCAAACTCAGCCAGAGCATCAACTCCGTTGACAGTTAACTTAGTTAAAACTTCACCTTCTTTTAAGTCAGCGTAAAGTTGCAAGTCTTTGCCACTTGGCACTCTTTGCAAATCAACACCGGCTTTACCTGTGTTGAAAAACTCAGGAATTGAGACTTTAAAGTTTTGAATTGCCTTAAACTCAATTTCGGTGTTATGACGGATATTTTTAAGTACAAAACTGTGAGTTGCTTTAACTTCGTCGGTTAAAATTGATTCAGTCGGGTTAGCAACTCCACTTTCTGAGTAAGTTACTTTGTTTAATCTCAAGACACTGTCTTGTTTGCGGATGTTGATTTTAAACTTGATGTTGCTGCCCGCTGGCACCTTATTTAAGTCAAACTTATCGGTTTCTTGCTCGATTCCTTTTGGCAAAGTGACTTTATAGGTTTTTCCACAAGCAACTAACAAAAATAAATTGACAAAAAAAAGTGTAAAAATTGTGACTTTTTTAAAAACTGTGTTCATCTAATTTCTCCTTTGACTAACTTGCTTTATGTGGAAAGTTGGTGTAAGTTAGTGAAAAAGTGATTTTTTTAGGAATAGCATCAGTAATTGTACTGTGTAGTGAATCTTTGTATTTAATGTCAAGGTAAATTTGCGGCATGTAAATTTTGTTATAAAAGTTCACGCGATACGGAAAAGTGATGTATTTGTCGTCTTTGTTCATAGAAATGCTTTCTGAGTTGTGGCTATAGTAAGCAAGATCATAAAGTTCAATTCCGCGTTCTTTTTCGTTATTAGGACTAGCTTTAACAACACTTTGAACTTTGTGTCCGTCTTTGCTGTTGGTGTATCCAGAAATGTTTCTAGAATAAGGAACATATAAACTGGAGCCGATTTTCACATCAGAAATTGTGCCTGTTTTTGAGTAATAGGCAAATTTAAATCTAAACTCATCATATTGTTTCTTGTCTTTGCCTTGAGTTTTTCTTTCAATTGGAATAAAGAAAAGAGTGAAGTCGTCTAAATCGATTTCATAGACAACTTTTTGTTTATTGCCATATCTGCTGGTTACCGATTTAGCAACTGGATAGGCATAAGTAAACTCACTATAAGTAATTTCTTTCTTGTCATACATCTTGATAGAAGTTGGGCGTGGACGAGAAAGAGGGAAAGAAACCGCCAAAAATAAAAGTAGTGAAAAGAAAATTAACACTAAGAAAATAAAGGTTTTTGAATATAGAATTTTTTTAAAATTAATAGGTTTTTTAGTCTTTGAATTATTACTTTGATTTGAGGGATTTGCTATGTTTATTTTAGAGTTTACATTTGATTTTTGTTTGTTTTGTTTTAAGTTCATATAATACTCCGCTTTATATAATTATAAAGCAAAACTTGCAAAGCCTTAAAAATCAAATAATTCAGTTGGCTTATGGCTTTTAAAATGGACAAAAAAGAGATTTTTGCGACAATTGAGTGCAAAATGCAATACTTTTCTTTGAATTTTATTCTTAGAATTGATAAAATATTATAAGAATTATTGGAGGAAAATAAAATGGCAAAACAAAAATTCGATCGTTCAAAACCACACGTTAACATTGGTACAATCGGCCACGTTGACCACGGTAAAACTACGCTAACCGCTGCTATCACTTATGTGCTTGGTGAACGCGGCCTTGCGCAAAAACTAGACTACAACCAAATTGATAAAGCACCAGAGGAAAAAGAACGCGGTATTACTATCAACACTTCACACGTTGAGTATGAAACTGCAAAACGCCACTACGCACACGTTGACTGCCCAGGTCACGCTGACTACGTTAAAAATATGATTACTGGTGCTGCCCAAATGGACGGCGGTATCTTAGTAGTGTCAGCCGCTGACGGTGCGATGCCACAAACTCGCGAACACATCCTACTTGCTCGCCAAGTTGGTGTACCTAGACTAGTAGTTTTCTTAA
>CAUSQP010000014.1:0-11001 GCA_963534175.1 uncultured Acholeplasmataceae bacterium | reverse complement strand
CATCATAACTTCGCCGGACTTTAATTGACGAGCAGCATCTTCAACAGCAGCACCACGATAATCTTTGATAAATTTCACTGGTTTGCCAAGAAGTTCAGATAATCTTTGAGCAACTGGTCCTAAAGATTTGCCTGCAAGATCTTTTTCTTCTTTAACACGACCAAGGTGTGAAAGTAAAATTAACTTAGCGCCGTGTTCAAGTAAATAAGAAATTGTAGGAAGTGCTTGCACAATACGGTTGTCGTCAGTAATTTGTCCGTTTTTAAGCGGAACATTGAAATCCACTCTTAAAATTGTTTTTTTATTTTGGAAATCAACATCTAAAATTGTTTTTTTGTTCATTTTTAAAACCTCTCTAAACATATCAATTATAGCATTTTAGCAAGTGTATTTAAATGATTATTTTTTAAATTTGTTTAATTTAGTTATCATATAAAAACGCTTAATTGTTTTAATACATCTGTTTAGCAATAACTTAACTCTTAACATAATTTTCAAAAAAACGCTATTTTTTTATAATAATTATGGGAAAATCATGCGTTTTTTTAGAAAATCAAATTTTTAAGAAAGTGTAAATCAAGTAAAATAAAAACATGTTTTTAACGAATAAAAAAGCAAAACCAAAATTTAAAGACAAAATAGAAAGTGAAAAAGCAATCTTTTACAAGAGACAACTTTACTATTGTCGTTTACTTTCACAAAAAACTCTGGGTGAATTTAGTGAAATTACTAATCTGCCGATATCTACAATCTTTTGTTGCGAAAGAAACAAAACAATCTTAACTCAAAAGAATATAGAAAAAGTTGAAAGTTTACTCCTTTCTGACCAAATTGAAATTTACAACTTTGATTTATTTGAAAACAAAATCGAGCATCTAATTAATTCACTTGTGATGGTAAGAAAACCTAATAATATTCTAGTAGATGACAAAGACTTTGATATTTTAAACAATGCTATTTTTAAGAGTTTTGCTTATCTAAGCGATCTTAACATTAGCAGTGCACTACTAAATTTGGTAAATATAGATTACACTAAACCTGGGTTTTCAAATAAATATTACGCAGTATATCAACTTTTGACAGCTATTTCCTTATTTGCATCTGGCAATGTCTCTGAGTGTTCGCAATTGTTGGAAAATAGAGTTTCTACGGCTGAAGATAAACGAGTTGAAATGTTGTTTAGGCTGTTAAAAATTATGACTAAGTTTTGTGAGAAAAAACTGATATATGCAAATGAAATTGACGAATTAGAAATTTATTTTTCCGCTCTAAACTCAAATAAATTAAGCGGTGTTTTAGAAGCAATTAGACTAATTCAAAATATTAAATATGTGGACAAACAAACATTTGAAAACGATCTTAAAAATATCTTGAAATGTAAATTTAATTGTAATAAGAAAATCGGCAACTTCTTTATTTTGTTTGCCCAAATTTATCATGGTGTTTTTATTTCAGATTTGTTTTTTAATAATTATATAAAGTTTGAAAATAGTTTTATTAGGCTGTTTTTTGAAACTATGTATTTTATTGCTGAACGCAAAATTGACGGGATTACACACAACATAAATGAATTTTTAAAACATAAAATTCCGAGTGGTTTCTTGATTTCTAAACTGATTGAACTTGCACAAAAACTAATGCTTTACAAGGATTTACCTGACGCTTTTATTAAATACTTTTTAGATTTTTTAGATTCAGAAATTAGCCCAATTTGGCAAACTTTCTTTATTTTACTAACTAGTAAATTCTTTCAAAATACTAAAGGCGGAAACATTGTTCTTAAGTTAATTAAATTAGACGAGAAAGTCAAAAAAATCATACCCCAACCTGAGTAATTCTAGGTTCTTGTTATATAATGTATATAATGAGAAACGGAGCAAAGAATTGAAATTATATAATTTTTTAACAAAAAAAATAGATAATTTTGACTTAAAAAAAGGCGATAAAATCGGAATTTATGTGTGTGGTCCCACAGTGTATTCGCATATTCATGTCGGAAATGCACGCCCAACTATTTTTTTTGATGCTTTGGTTCGCTATTTGAGATATAAGCAAATAGATGTACTATACGTTTCAAATATTACCGACATTGACGATAAAATCATTAAGAAGGCGATTTCAGAAAACACAACTGAGCGAGAAATCGCACACAGATACAGCGCTGAGTATTTACATAATTTAAATGACCTAAATTGTTTATTTCCAGACATTATTCCATACGCTACTAAGTATATAGACCACATCATTGAGTTTATTCAGTCATTGATTTCTAAAAATTTAGCGTATGCAAAAAACGGAAATGTTTATTTTAGAGTCAACTCAATTTCTACCTACGGTGCGATTTCTAACCAAAACACCGAACAACTTGAAGTTGGCGCGAGAATCGCCTTAAATCCCGATAAAGAAAACCCTTTAGACTTCTTACTTTGGAAAAATACAGACGAAGGAATTAAGTTTAAATCACCTTTTGGACCAGGGCGACCGGGTTGGCACACAGAATGCGCTGTGATGAATAAAGAATTATTTGAAGGCACAATTTTTATCCACGGTGGTGGTGCTGACTTAAAATTCCCACACCACGAAAACGAACGTGCTCAGTTTCTTGGTGAGACTAATTTAGAAATTGCCAAGTATTTTATGCATGTTGGTCGTGTAAACGCGGGTAATCAAAAAATGTCTAAGTCAATTGGCAATGTTGTCAATGTTAATGAAATCATTGAAAAACGCCAGACTAACGGATTTAGAATGTTAATACTTTCACATAACTTTGAAAGTCCGATTAGTTTCACAAAAGAGTTATTAGAAGAAAATCAAACTCTATTTGACAAAACTATGCGTAAACTGCGTATTCTTACTTTTAATCACAAAAAAGCGGGGTATGAGTTTAATAAGATAAACGAAGAAGTGATTGCGAACTTTGAAAAATGCATGGAAGATGGATTTTTAACACCACTTGCTTTAAGTGATTTACTGCAGGTTGTCAAAAAATTAAATATTGCAGAAACCAGCGACCTTAGCGCTGAATTGATAGCGTCTGTTTATAAGGTATTTGAAATCTTAGGTTTCAGTGTCAAAATACCTGAGTTTAGCCCTAATGACTTTCAATTATTTGAATCTTGGTGTCAGGCTAGATTAGAAAAAGACTTTAAGAAAGCCGACGAACTTAGATGCATATTAGCAGAAAAAGAACTGATTTAATAAAAGAGGATACTATGGCCGAAAAAGATATGAACTTAAATAAAACTAAAGCCGAAATTGAACTTGAAAAAGACAGTGTCGCTAAAACAGAAACACCTGTGAATCCTGAAGTTAAGCGAGATGCTGACTTAAATTCAAAAGAAATTGCAGCAGAGTCAGAAAAACCAAGAAAAAAACAAGGAAAAAAAGGTTTGATTAAAAAAACTGTCACGATAGTTGAAGAAAGTGATGAACTGCACGGAATTCCAGATGAACTAAAACAACGCTACGCTGAAATTAAACCAAAAGAAAAAAAGGTTAAAAAACCAAGAAAAAAAGAAATTAAGGTTGTTCGCTACAACCCAGACGTTAACACTGGACTAACCGACCAAGAGGCTGAAAACAGACGGATTCTTGGAATGGCTAACAATTCAAAAACCAAAACTTCAAAAAGTTATTTTGCGATTTTTTTCACCAACATTTTCACCCTATTTAATTTAATTATGTACCCACTTGCGGTTTGGTTAATCACAGTTGGTGCGAAACCACAAAACTTAGTTTTCTTAGTTGTTACAACTATCAATATAGTAATCGGAATTGTCCAAGAAATTAAAGCAAAATTAACAATTGAAAAATTAACAATTTTGCAACAACCTACCATCACAGTATTGAGAGAAGGTGCGCAAAAAGAAATTAAGTCAAAAGAAATTGTGTTAGATGACTTAATAATTTTAAAACCAGGTAGACAAATTCCGTGTGACTGCGTCTTGGTTTCAGACGGTGGTCTTGAAGTTAACGAGGCGCTTCTAACTGGTGAGTCTGACGCTATTGTTAAAGACAAAAAAGCAGCACTGTATGCAGGTAGTTTCGTGGTATCGGGAACTGGTGTAGCTCAAGTTGTGGCAGTTGGTAAAAACGTCTACATTGAAAAACTAACCAACCAAGTTAGAAAAGTTAAGAAAAATAAATCTGAACTTTTAAAATCACTGAAATTGCTTATCACAATTTTGACTGTCTTGATTATTCCAATCGGTTTTACTTTATTTTATTTTTCAACAAACCATTTAAGTCTAGGCAATAACTTAGTTTACAAAAATGCAGTTGAAAAAACAGCAGGTGCGATGGTCGGAATGGTTCCAACTGGTTTATTTTTGCTAACTTCAGTAGCGCTTTCTGTCGGCGTGCTTCGCCTTGCTAAACACAATACTCTTGTTCATAATCTATACTGTATTGAAACTCTAGCTCGCATTAACGTGCTTTGCCTTGACAAAACAGGTACCATTACAGACGGCTCAATGTCGGTAAAGATGTCTATGGACTTCAACGAAACCGACTCAGTTTACTCAAATGAACAACTACTTCAGGCTTTTTTAAATATTGACAACTCTGATAACCCAACTAACTCTGCGTTAATTGAGCGCTTTGGCAATAACTTTGCTTTAAAATCAAACAAACACATTCCTTTTTCAAGTAGCCGCAAGTACTCCGCGATTGAGTTTGATCAAATTGGAACTTTTTATTTAGGGGCACCTGAATACATAGTTAAATCTAAATTTAAACAAATCGCTGATAACGTTGAAAAATACATTTTAGAAGGCTTTAGAGTTTTGGTTTTTGGCTACAACAAAACTCCGCTTGCTGAAAAAATCCCACAGGATGTTGTTCCACTTTCATTAATTGTTATTGAAGACACTATTAGAACAGATGCACTAGATACAATTAAATTCTTTAAAACAATGGGGGTAGACATCAAAGTAATTTCTGGTGACAACCCACTAACTGTTTCTAGAATTGCTGAGCGCGTGGAAATCGATAACTTCAATAAATACATCTCTCTTGAAAATGTGAAAGACGAAGAGATTGAAAATATTTGTACAGAATACACTATTTTTGGCCGTGTAAACCCTACGCAAAAACGTTTACTTGTCCAAGCACTTAAGAAAAAAGGCAAAACTGTGGCGATGACCGGAGACGGTGTTAACGATATTTTGGCGCTAAGAGAGGCCGACACTTCAATTGCAATGGCAGAAGGTTCTGAGGCTGCAAGAAACGTAGCCGAAGTTGTCTTAATGGACTCAAACTTCTCATCTATGCCAAAAATTGTGGCAGAGGGTCGCCGAGTAATTAACAATATTGAAAAAGTAACTACTTTGTTTATCACTAAAACTATCTTTTCGGTAGTGCTTTCACTAATCGCGATTTATTTAGCGGCAACCAACAAGGGTGGCTATCCTTTAGAGCCAGTTCAACTAGTTCCAATCGAAAGTTTAGCAATTGGAATCCCTTCATTCTTTTTAGCCCTTGAGTACAACAACAGTGAAATTAAGAAAGATAACTTCCTGTGGAGTATTATTAAAAAATCAATGCCAAGTGCTTTTACAATCATTCTTGAATGCGTGCTTATCTATAGTTTAAGTAAAACTCTTAACTTAACAGCAGCCGGACGTGAAAGAATTATTCCAACCTTAATTGTCTACAGTTCAACCACCATTTGTTTAATTACTCTACACAAAATCTGTCTGCCAATGAACTTCAAACGTGGACTTTTAGTAACTACCATGATCTCTATTTTCTTAGTGTTTGTAACCTTTATGTCTGAGTTTTTCGCGATTGCCCCAATTTTTAAAGTTGGCTACTACAGCGGAGAAGCACTAAACGTGCAAGAACTTCTGTTGTTAGTAATTCTGCTGCAAGCAGGTTGGCCACTGATGTATCTGTTTACCAATATTATTGCTTGGACTAAAAAAGGTATCCACAATGCTGTTGTCTTTTTTAGAGATTCCAACAACATGCCAGAAAGTCCAAACAAATGATTTATTTTGGCAAAAATGTTGTAAAAGAAATGATTATAAATCATTTTCCAATATTCAACGTTTACTTAGATGAAAAATTTACGGACCAAAAATTTATCGATTTTTTGTTCCAAAATAACTCAAAAATCGAAAGAGTTTCAAAAGAAAGATTATTTAAATTAACTCAAACCAAAGACCACCAAGGAATCGCGGTTAACGCAAGAGAGTTTAAATACTTTGACCTAGACAATTTGATTTCTCAAGATATTAAAAAAGTTATCGTGCTTGACTCAATTCAAGACCCACATAACTTAGGTGCTTTACTTAGAAGTGCCGAGGCTTTTGGGATTGACGCTATTGTGCTTTCTAGCCGCGAACAGGTGAAAGTTACTCCAACTGTACTTAAAGTCTCTGCGGGTGCTGCGATTAAAGTAAAAATTGCCATGGTTAAAAGTCTTTCAAAAGCAATAGAAACTCTAAAAGAAAATAACTTTATTGTATTTGCTACTACTTTAACTGCTAAGAATTCTGTTGCTTGTCTTAGAGCAAAAGAAAAGGTTGCAGTAATTCTTGGCAACGAAGGCCTTGGAGTTAGAAAAAACTTAATAACTGCTGCAAATGAAACTCTAACTATTCCAATGATTGGAAAAATCAATTCACTTAACGTATCTGTTGCTGGTGCGATAGTGATGAACGAAATGACTAGAAAGGACTAAAATGATTAACTTTAATGACTATGAACTGATTTATTTAGTTCAGTGTCATTATGACCAAACCAGTTTAAAAATCATTTTTGACAAATATAGAGCCTTTATTTATAAAGTAGCAATTTCTAAGCGAATATATAATTTATCTGTTGAAGACTTAGTGCACCTTGGACTTGTTTCGCTTAAAACTGCAATTGAAAGTTACTCAGAACTTTTTAACAAAACTTTTATGCGTTTTTTTGAACTAATTTATTTAAGAAGACTTTCTAGAGAACTTAAAAACGCCTACAAAAAAGCACAATACTTCAAAACTGTAGACCAAGAAATTGTTGATAGTGTATTGCTGGTGAGCGATAATTTGGAACAATACAGCTATACAGAAGAAGAACCTAAATATGCAGAAATCCAGTTTAAAAATAAAGATTTAGCCTTAGTCTACGCACTTACTCAAAAAGGGCTTAAACCAAGCGAAATCGCTAAACAAACGAGTTTTGTAATAAAACGTGTCTATAATCTGCTTTCCAGAATTAGGCAAGGTATTAAAAATTCAGGCACTAGAATTTTGAAACAAAAAATAGTGAGGTTGTGATATGAACACTCTTAAAATTAAAAATTACTCGGTTTCAATTGAAGATAAACAAATTTTAAAAAACGTCTCACTTGAAGTAAAAAGCGGTGAAGTTCACGTAATAATGGGGCCAAATGGAACCGGAAAGTCTACACTTTTAACTTCTTTGATGGGGCATCCTTTGTATTCAGTTGAAAGCGGCGAAGTTTATTTAAATAAAGCAAATATCTTAGAAATGCAAACGGATGAACGCAGCCGTGCTGGTTTGTTTTTGGCGTTTCAAACACCTACGGAAATTCCTGGCGTGAAAAATGTAGATATTTTAAGAGAAGTAGTGACCCAAAAGAATCAAGATAGTTTTAAGTTATTTGATTTTATTAACGAAGTTGAAAATGCAACCAAAGAACTTGGGCTTAGCAAAGAGTTTATTTTTAGAGAAGCAAATGTTGGCTTTTCTGGTGGTGAGAAAAAACGCAATGAAATTGTGCAAATGAAAGTTTTAAAACCTAAGTTTGCTTTACTTGACGAGATTGACTCAGGTCTAGATGTTGATGCTCTAGAATGCGTTGGTAAGGCGGTTTCAACTGAAGTTAAAGAAAACAATTTAGGAGTAATCATTGTTACTCACTACGAGCGAATTTTAAAATATATCAAACCAGATTTTGTGCATGTTTTGCTAAACGGTGAAATTGTAAAAACTGGAGACAGTAGTTTGATTGAAAAAATCAACAAAGAAGGCTACGCCTGGTTAAATGCAGAAAGCCGCGAGTAAAAAAAACTTAAACATTCACTTTGACAGTTCTCTTAATTTTAAGCATCTAGAAATTTCAGATGCTGGTTTTGTTGTTCTAAATTTTGATAGAAATGCAAAAGGCACTGTTTTTGTTTCACTTAAAAGTGAAGGAGAACTTGATTTCAATGTTAACTTAGCTGAAAATGTTGACGTAATAGTTAATTTGTTTTTGACTTCAAGTAAGCTAAAGGCTAAACTTAATTTAAAAACAAACGGTATTAAGTCAAAATTAGAATTTAATTTATTGTCAGTAACTAATGAAAAACAAGCAATTGATGTTGATTTAACTGCAACTAACTTAGCAAAACATTCAGAGATTTATACATCTGGCTTAGCAGTCGCTACTCAAAACTCATATATCCGTCTCAACTTTGTTGGTCAAATTGAGAATCAAATGGCTAAATCTAAGCACTTTGAAAAACTAAAAGGGTTTATCAAAGACAGAGCAAAACTTGAGTTAAACCCTATTTTAGAAATTAAAGAATTCGATGTAGAAGCAGGCCACTCAGCGGCCAGCGGTAATATTAATGAAGACACTTTATTTTATTTAAACTCGCGTGGAATTGATAAACCTACTGCTGAAAGACTTATCTTAAATGGGTTTATCGAGCCTTTTTTTAAGATTATTCCAAGTGAAGAAATACAAAAAAAATATTTAAAAGGGTTGGCTGAAAAACTATGAAGTGCGTGCGAAAATACTTTCCTTTTTTTAAAAATAACCCCGGCTATGTATATCTAGACACAGCGGCTACTGCTTTGAAATTAAACAAGCAAATCAACGCAGAAGTTGATTTCCTTAAGAAAAATGGGACTAATGTATTTAGAGGTGCCTATAGTCATGGTTTTGCTGCAACTGAACTTTATTTAGAAAGCAAAAAAACTGTTGCTGCTTTTTTAAACTGTTCAGAAAAAGAAATAGTTTATACAAAGGGGACAACTAACGGCTTGAATTTGATTGCAAATTCAATTAGCAATTTCATTCAAAAAGGCGATGACTTCTTAACATCGACACTAGAACATAACGCTAACTTTTTGCCTTTTTATGAGCAAAGTAAAAAAATCGGTTTTAATATTAAATATGTTGGTCTAAATAAAGATAGTCAAATAACTGTTGAAAACTTTAAAAAAGCACTGACTAAAAAAACTAAAGTTGTTTCACTTACCTATATTTCAAATGTTTTTGGCTATATAACGCCTATTCAAGAAATTGCCGAAATCTGCAAGCAAAACAACATCACTTTAATAATAGACGCAGCACAAGCGGCGGCAAGAGTTAAAATTGACATGCAAAAAATCAATTGTGATTTTTTAGTATTTTCTGCACACAAAACCTATGGACCAAACGGTCTTGGTGTGCTGGCAGGCAGACTAAGTAGTTTAAAAAAATTAAAGGAATACGAATACGGCGGACAAATGGTTGAAAGTTTTGACTTAAAAGAAGTTGTATATAATAAAGCGCCAGATAACTTAGAAGCGGGTACTCCTGCAATCAGTCAGGCAATTTCCTTTCAAGAAAGTTTAAAGTTTTTGATGAACCTTAGAATGGAAGATATTGAGAAGCACGAAAAAGAACTCACAAAGTTTGCTTTTTTGAAACTTAAAGAAATTAAAGAAGTTATTCTTTACACAAAAAAACCAGAAAGTGGGATTATTTCTTTTAATATTCAAGGTGTTCATCCACACGATGCCTTGACTTTTTATGATCAGGAAAAAATTTGTCTAAGGGCAGGACAACATTGTGCAGGACTAGCCTTTACCAACCTAAATGTTGAAAGTGCTTTAAGAATTTCTTTTGGTGTCTATAATAATAAAAAAGATATCAGTAGGTTTATAGAAGCAACCAAAAAACTGATTGATTTTTTTAAAGGAGTTTAAAATGAGTGTTGAGTTAAATAATTTATATAGAGAAGTTATTATGTTTCATTCAAACTCACCTTATAACCACGGACTTATAAAAGACCCTGCGGCTAAATATATTAAATTGGTAAACTCAAGTTGTGGCGATGTTGCTGAAATTGAGGTTATGTTAGATAGCACAAACTCAAAAATAATATCTATCAGACATATGGCAAAAGGTTGCTCAATTTCTTGTGCTGCCGCTTCTGTAATGTGTAAAACTTTTGAAAATATAGAAATAAAAAAAGCCAAAGAGATAATTTCTCTGTATTTTAAACTTGTTAAGGGAGAAGAGACTCCAAAAGAGTTTTTAAACAGTGAATTAGTCGCTTTTTCTGGAGTTAAGGCATTTCCAGCCCGTGTAAGATGTGCAACACTGGCGTGGAAGGCACTTGAAGAAATTTTGATAAACCTATGAAAAAAAGAAAAATTAAAGATGAAGAGGTTTTAGATAACTTAAAAGACACTGCTATAAACCAGGACTATGATCTGGGTTTTCACATCCAAACTACTCCTGAAATCAATCTTGGCAAAGGTCTAAATAAAGAAATAATTAAAAAAATATCTGAGTCAAAAAACGAACCTGCTTGGATGCTTGATTTAAGACTTAAAGCGTTTGAAAAATTTCTGGAACTTAATAACCCAAAATGGGGACCCGATTTAAATTTTATTGATTTTCAAGATTTTAAGTACTACATTAAGTCAAGTAAATTAACAAATTCTTGGGACGATGTTCCTTTAGAAATTAAATCAGTATTTGAAAAAATCGGAATACCTGAAGCCGAGCGCAGTTACTTAGCCGGAGTTACAACTCAGTTTGAGTCAGAGGCTGTATATTTAAAAATTAAGAAAGAACTTGAGAAAAAAGGCGTAATTTATTTAGATACAGACACAGGCCTTCGACTTTTTCCAGAAATCTTTAAAGAATATTTCGGCAAAATCATTAAATATGATGACAACAAGTACGCTGCTTTAAATACTGCTGTTTGGAGTGGTGGTTCTTTTATATATGTTCCAAAAAATGTAGAAATTAAAGAACCGCTTCAGTCTTACTTTAGAATGAATGAA
>CAUSQP010000013.1:0-11328 GCA_963534175.1 uncultured Acholeplasmataceae bacterium | reverse complement strand
CTAAAGACCACAAAGGTATTCTTGAACTTTTTTTCAAAGAAGGAATAGAAGTTAAGTATCTTGATTTTCCAGATGTTCGCAGTTATAAGTTTGCAGAAATTAATAACCCAAGCATTGAATTACTAAAATCACTTACAGACCTTGACCTGAAGGCAGGCAAAACCTATATATTTACAGGATCTATTCACTTTGTTGGCTATATAGTTTCTGAACTCAAAAAAAATAGAGTGCTTAAATAAGCACTCTATTTTCATTTTTATTGGCTATTTAACTTTTTTAGATAACAATCGTTTCTTTGGTTTCGGTTTCTTTTGGTTGCATTTTTAATTTAGCAATTTCGTCTTTTAAGTAGTTTGATTTTAAGAATAACCCAACAATTCCAACAACAAAGAAAAAGAAACCAACAATTAACAAAATATCGTGAACTTTTTCTATATTAAACTCAGCAACTAACGCCAATATGTAGAAAATCAATAAAGTTGTGCTTACAGCTGAAATCCCCATAAAATACACAATCGTGAAAAATACATATAGACCAACTAAGCCACTAAATAATATAGATGGGAATAATAATAAAAGAAAAATAGGCATTGAAATTAAAGAACCTATTAGCACAAAAGAAAGAATAATAGCAGTTTTTACTTGTTTTAAGTCTCTTTCTAATTTTTGAATTTTATTTTGTTCCATTTTGCACCTCTCGCTACATCTAAAATTATATCTTAAAACCACTTGAAAATAAAACATAAAAATAAAACCAATTTAGTCAATATTTTGAAAAAAATTATGTTTTCCTATATAATTATTCAAGTGTGGTCCGCTGCAGCTCAAATAATTTTATTTAAAATTAGCATGAACACATTTTAAAAATATCTTACAAGGAGGACCCGATATGAGTTTAAAAGGTCAACAACTGCTTGAAAGTTTGACAAAATCTTACTTAAAGCAAGATGTTCCTAGTTTCGGTCCTGGTGATAACGTCAAAGTTCACGTTACCATCAAGGAAGAAAAAAGAACCAGAACCCAATTGTTTGAAGGTTTGGTAATTAAAAGACAAGGCAAAGGTGTTTCTGAAACCTTCACTGTTAGAAAAATTTCTTACGGTGTTGCAGTTGAAAGAACTTTCCCTGTTAACTCACCACTAATTGCTAAAATTGAGGTGACAAGACACGGTAAAGTACGCCGCGCTAAACTTAATTACATTCGCAACCTTTCAACTAAGGCGGCTCGTATTAAAGAAGTTAGAAAATAGAAATTTTCTTCTCCTTATAAACCATTTTAAAACCCCACTCTGTTTGAGTGGGGTTTTAAAATTAGGCTAAACTTTAGTTTAATTCAAAGTATTTCTTTAAGATTGGTTTCTTTAAAAGTGCTTGGCGTTCTTCATCAGTTAGATATTTTTTGTCAATAATAACTTCGCCAACATATTTTTTAAACCAACTCACAGACATTGGGTAAATTCCTTTAAAGCCAGGTTCGGTCCCCCATGAGTTTTCTACCTTAAACTTAGTCACTTGTTTTTTAATTTCAGAAAAACCAGTGAACACCATTGCGTGGGTTAAGCGCAGTTCCTGCATTTCGATTCTGTCTTTTTCTGTGTACTCAAGGTCAAGTCCGAAAATTTCTTTCCACGCTACCATTTCGTTTGCAAAGTGTTTTGAGTCGCTTTCCTTGCCAACGTCGCAGGCAAACCAGACAGGCAAGTTATCTTTAAGTTGAGCAACAGTAAGTTCAATCAGTCTTTCTTTTGGTAGATTAAACTCAACTTGCAGTGGTGCGCCTTCCATATTAGTGCAGTACTCAAGTTCATAGGGCTGCATAAACTCAAAGTTGCGAGAGCAGTCAGAAGACACAGTTACGTAGTCATCCAAATTAATGTCTACATATTTTTCAAGGAAGGAAAGCGGAGTAAGACCGCGCTCTTCATGATCTTTTTTGTCTTTGTCAGTATACTCAAAGTCAAATTTCTCAATTGGCGCTGGCATAGAACTTGAAATTACTTTAAAAGCATCTTGAAATGCATTTTCTCTAAGTTCTTTATTTGACTCAACTTTACCTGCCTTAAAGTTATTTTGCGCATCTGCTGCGTATTTTTTGGCAATCAAAGTAATTAAACTTTGCATATGGTGAGTATTGGAAGTTTGCGTGTTTTCAGGTTGTACTGATTTTGGTACAATTCCGTATTTTTTAACTAAGTTAACAAAGTATTGCCAGTATCCACCGTCTCCAGTTAAAGGCTCGTTGATAAACATAAAACGACGGTCGTCAACTTCTAGCCCTAAGTTTTGGTCAACTACTGAAAAAAAGTAATTTACTTTTTCAAGTAAATCGTAGTATTGCAAATAAGATTGCGAAAGTTCAAAACTTTCTAGTTTTAGTTTTTTGGCAATTTGATATCTTAAAAAAGTCAGTCCTGAAAACATCCAGCAACGTCCAGACTGTTTTTGGTTAGAAATGTTTAATTCAGGAATTGTGTGAGAAAAGTGAGTGCTAACCATTTGTTCGCTTTCTTGAACATAGACAACGTCTGCTAGTTTTGAGCGAACTAACGCTCTTTTAATTGTGCTAAGTTGCTTGTTTTTAGCGAAACTCTTGTTATATTTTTTTAACTGTTCTTTAGTGATTTGCATAATTATTTACTTTCCGATTGGAGTCAAAATTCCTTGGTCAACGGCTTCTGGATACGGGTATTTTTCTTCGCGCATTCTGCTAAACATCACGTAAATTAAACCGTGCTCTTGATCAATTCTAGTGACAACTCCATAACTTCTTTCTTTTTCTATTTTAACCTTTTGGCCAATTAGTTTTTTGTCTTCTATTCTGTCCATAATTAGTACCTCTTTGGATTTAATTTTATCATAAAACGGCAACACTCTTTAAAAAAACGGCTATTTTTAGGATTTTTAAGAAAAAACCGAGTGCGTTTCGTGCTCGGTTAATTTGACTGATTTAATTCAATTTCAGTTTCAGCATCACTATTTTCACGTTGGTTTTCCTGCATTTTTGCAAAAATTTCTTTCACTGAAATTGGCGCGAACAGCCTGCCTTGAAAACACACATCTTTGATTTTTTTAAGCGAGTTAAACTCCTCTTTTTTAGTTAAGTCTTTAATGATTAAAACTGAGTTAGTTTTTTTAATTTCTTGAATAAATACCTTAATAAAATCATTGAAGCGAATTCCATCTGCATATCTTTGAACCACGCCCTGAAATCCGTATTTAAGGTAGGCAGAGATGTTTTTGGTAACAACCTTGTGTTTATTTTGCTCAAGTACTTGCTGTACGTTTTCGGTGGGGCCAGGCAGCTTCTCTTCATTTGGAAATAAAAAGAAAATATGAGGTGCTAAATACTTATGTTTAAGTCCAGTAATTTGTTTTTTGACTTCATTAGAAACTAGCGACTTAAAGGAAAGCGGAATTAAGACATCAAATATTTGGCCAAATTTTTCAGTGGCAATTTTAAGTGCTGAAACCACTTCTTTAAATAAAATTAAGTCAAGTTCTGCAGACCTACGGTGTTTTTTGGCAATTTCTTTGATTTCTTTAAAATCTAGGTCAAATCCGTCTAAAGAAAATGCTGCCTGGTAGAACACCACACTTTTGCTTTCATCAACTGTTGGCAAAAGGATTAACCTTAGTTTATCTGGATAATTTAAGATTAACTTAATAACGTCGTCTTCAAAGATATCTTGATGTAAGTCTTCTTTTTCAAAAACGTGGAAAACTTTGTTTTGAGTTTTGGCAATATTTAAAGCAATATCGGCAAGCCGGTAAATTTTTTTAAAAGTTTTATTGTAAGTAGCAGTTGGATATCTTAGAGCTGCAGCTGTAAACAAAAACCTTAAATCAAGGCAGTTTGCTTTATCTAGAGTTTGTGTTTTTCTGCTCAGTTCACTAAGTACATTGTTAAGCGCTCTGATATCGTTAAAATCCACAAACAAAGCGAACTTATTGTCTTGAATGAAGTAAAGAGCGTCAGTTTGAAAAAACTCTTTTAAGGCATCTAAAAACTCAGAGATATATTTTTCTTGCAGTTCCAGTGAATACAGGTGCCTGTTTTCAAAATTCAGTTCAATTAAAATTAGCGAAAACTTATCTATCAATTTAGTTTGAAAAGTTCGTTCAAGTTCAGTGTAGGAAAACAGGCCGTAGATATTGTTGACTTTAGCGTTTTCAGCAAGCATTGCAATTGAGTTTTGCTCTTCGTCAATATCAACAACTAAAGAAAACACCAAAATTTTGCCCATAACTTCGACGGAACTCGCGAGTTCCATAACGTGCCGTTTTCTTAGTTTATACTTTGATTTAAATGAGTTGCCAGGTTTTAAACTAGCGGTTAAAAACTCTTTTTTATAACTAATTTTGTCGCTACCCACAATTTGCGTGCAATACTGGTCAAGAGTAGTAATTTCAACGCCGTTTAGCAAACTAAGCATGCCTTGGCTTAAATAAAGTCGCTCGTCTGCGTAGTATTTAAACGCTAAATTTGAGTTTTCTTTGAGTGCGTTAAATAAATTGGTTATATTTTTTAACTGAAACAAACTTTTGTCTTTTTCAAAAATATCTAAAATTAAAGCAGACAGCAGCTTAAAGTAAGTGTACTCGTCTTCTTTAAAATTTTCGCTTTGCACTACAAACCTTAAGTCTTTGCTTAAAGTAAAACCGTAAAGTGCTTTGTATTCAGGTAAGTAAGGGTTACCTGTAAGCGGGTTTTTAAACTCAGTTAAATCGCCTTGTTGGTATATTTTGTCAATATTAACTTGAGTTAGTTTAATGAATACTGTATCGGTTAACTGAAAGTCTTCAATGTCTTTTTCATAAAGTCTTTCTTTTTTGTAGTTAAACAGTCTTTGTCCTTTTAAGATAACTAAATCAGTGGCGCTTACCAAAGACTCACTTTTAATTAAAAGACTGCGAATAGTTTCGCGCAGAGTCAGGTCTTGTGGGATTTTGGCGTAAAACGAAAGCGTGTCAAAGAAGTTTTGATAAACTCGGGTATCTACTTTAATTGATTTTTCTTGAACCTCAAAATTAGGTTTAGCAACTTCATCAGACAAATCTATGTCAACATTCTCAAGGGTTAACTTAGTGCTTTTATCTTTCTTTTGACTAAACTTAGCAATACGCTTGATGGTTTTCTCTTCGTTTGAGCGTTGTGAATTGCGGCGAAAAAACTCAAGTTGTGACTCTAAGAACTTCAAAATTAGTTCAGTGTCAGTTAACTTTAAAATGTCTTTTTCGTATTCAGACTGAATAATGTCGGCACGGTGATTGTTTTTTTCTTGAACCGCCAAACAGTAGCGATAGACTTGAGAAATCACTTTGTATTGTCCGAGTCCTTTGCAGTCATTTAAAACTTGTTTGAGTTCATCAACCCAGCCAAGCGCGGAAAGTAGTTTGAGTTCTTGCTCAAAATCACGTTCATTAAAACGAGTATTTGCTTGGTTTAAGTAGTCATAGGCTAAATCTAGTTTACCTTCATTAACATAATAAGATACAAGTTCTTTTAGGTAGTGTCTTTCGTAGTTTTCAGGCAGCCCTGGTTTTTTTAACTCAGCAATTACCTTGTTTTCTTCAAACTTTTTTTCTAGTTTTAGTAAAGCAACTTCTAAATAAACTAAATCAAAGTCAGAAGAGTATCCGTATTTTTCTTTAATTTTTCTAAAAATTTCTCGGGCATTTACTGCACTTCCACTTTTTAAATACGCCCAAAACCAGTTTGTTAAAAACTGAATGTATTCTTTATCCGCGCAGTCTTGAAATTTAGGCCAAACTGAGTTTGAAACTGTAATTGCGTCTTTAAACTCACCGTTTTCAAGTAGAATTTCTTGCATGAAAAAAACTGCTCTGCGGTAGTCTTGCAGAGAAATCGCGTTTTTGTCTAAAAATGACTTGATAATATAAACTGAGTTGACAGTGCGTTCAAGTAAAAGTAGTTTATCTATATTCATTTTGTGTTTTCAATTAAAGAAACTATTTTTTTAATTTCTTGATTTAAGTAAGTTTCTATTTCTTGCCAATTTAAGTCAAAAAGCAAAGAGTCATTTGAGTGTTTTTTAAAGTTAGCCACACAATTCCAAAAAAGCATTTGAAAAAGGCGGGCAAAAAGCACTGCTTTGACTTCTTGGTTGGTCGGTTTTTTTGAAAAATAAAGTTCATGCATTTTGCTAATTATTGCAACGTCAGTTCCGGCAAAACTAGCGATATCTTCGATGACTAGGCCAGTTCGTGCAAACTCAAAATCAGAAATTAAAACTTTTCCGCTAAATCTATCCATAAAAACATTGTCTAGCTGGAAATCGCCGTGAATTAAACAGGGGCTATATGGCGAAAAAAACTCTCTGTAGTTTTTTTCCAACAACGAAAAACCTTTTTGAAAAACTGAATCGTTTTTTAAATTCTTTGCCATTTTAAGCGCTTGATTTAGTCGCTTTAAATAGCCAAAACCTTTATCTTGCTTAATTTTGTGAATAGTTTTGATGTTAGCACACACTTTTTCTAAGTCTAAACTAATGTCTGCGTTAGTTTCAATATACCTAGAAATCTTAATTCCAGTATCTGGATTGTGATAAATGGTTTTTGGACAAATTTGATTTTTTTCAGCAATCTCAAGCAGTTTCTCTTCGTCAATATAAGAAATAAAAGGGTATTTAGGAAAACCAGGGATGCGAATTGTGTAGTTTTTGCCTATTAAACCAAACTTAAAAACAAAGTTTTGGCGACCTTTTTTTAGTCTATCTAGGTATTCAGGTGTCAGTCCAAAGGTATCTTTAATAAAAGCACTTGCAGTTTTTTTGGGGTCAAATAAAAAAGTTCTATTCTTAAGCGCTTTGATTAACTTATAAACAGCCTGTCCGCGATGCGAAATTGAATTCTTTTTGTGGGTATCAAACTCACAAAATGCGGTTTTTGCACCTTTTGGCCAAAAAATATTGTCATACAAAAAAGTGTTTTCAACAAAAGTTTCCCTGGGTTTGAGTTCACCTTTAATTTTGCCACTAAAAAACTTAGCATCTCCGTTGAAATATAAACAAAGCACTGCTTTGAAACTAGCCTTATTACTCAACCCTTTTAATTTAGCAAACAAAGCACCGGCTTTGTCTTTGAAAATCTCTTTTTCTCTGCGTTTGGTTTCAACTCCAGGAAAACAATTTAAAGACTTAATTTCTAGACCTGAGTCGTCGGCGATAGTTGGCAAATGATACTTATTGAAAAAATAACGCGCTTTGATTAACGCGTTTTCTTGAAA
This sequence comes from uncultured Acholeplasmataceae bacterium, assembly GCA_963534175.1. Classification (GTDB taxonomy): domain Bacteria; phylum Bacillota_I; class Bacilli_A; order Acholeplasmatales; family Acholeplasmataceae; genus CALISC01. The sequence continues at coordinate 4,083 of CAUSQP010000013.1, read as the reverse complement.
AGTTTTTCCGTTTTCGTCAATTTTAGTTTCGTCATTTAAATCAAGCAAAGAAATAATTTCAAAGTCTGAGTTTAAAAAAAACTCTTTAAACTCTTTTACTTTATTTAAATTTTGACTAGCAAAAAGCAGTTTAGTCATTTAAAATTTCTTGAAATTTACTAATTTTGTTTTGTTCACAAAGTACAATCACAACATCGTTTCTTTCTAAAACTTCGTTTTTAGAAGGCATTTTAGTCACGCCATTTCTGCGAATTAAGACAATGTTGACAGAGTAAGTCTCTGGAAACTGCAATTCTCTTAAAGTTTTTCCGTCAAAACGACTGGTGTTGACAATGACTTCATAAACTCCGTAGTTTTGGTCAAGTGCGTAGTGCTCAAGTACATTTTGCCAAATGATTTTTCTGACAGTTTGTTTGCTCGCTATGTTGTCAGGATAAATAGTAACTGAAGCCCCTAACATTTTAGCGATTCGCTCTTGATATTCGTTGGTAACCTGACAAATTATGTTTTCCATGCCAAGATCTCTTAAAATTGTGACAATAATCATCGCGGTGTCAAAGTGTGTAGGAAAAGAAACCACAGCCCAGTCAGCGTGCCCAAGTCCTAAGTCTTTGTAGATGTCCGCGGTTGTCAAAACCCCAGTGGCAGCGTGTTCAACAAAAGGTTCTACTCGCAAAGTTTTTTCACTAGTTTGGTCAAGTGCAATTACTATATGTCCGTTTTCAGACAGGTCTTTACAAATTGTTTGCCCGAAATTATCAAGGCCTACTACTAAGATAGTTTTTTTCACGATAAATACCTCAAAAGTGTGTTTTAAAATAAATTAAAAGACGACTATATTATAACAAAGCCCAAGTTTTTAGTATAATTAGTTGAGATGTTTAAAGAAAAAAGAAGTTATTATATTTTAATTACCGCAATCATTTTAACGGTTTCAATCGGCTTTAGTTTCATTAAAAGTCCGACTAATTACAACCTGTTAATTTGCTATATTGTAGCTAAATCTATTTTTGGTCTGAACTTAATTGCGACAACTGTTGCCCTTTATTTTTATAAGTTTGAAAAAAACATGGACGATATACTTTATTCAGTTGCCGGCTTTTTGATGTTAATTCCTTTTTATATTAACTTATTTGACCCGACTAAAGCTTTGTCACTAATTTTAGCAATTGCCTTTATAGTGGTTGGAGTTTCTTCAATCACAATCGCAGTACCTTTTTGTTTAACTACAACTTGGAAGGTTAAAGAAAAGATTCTAATTCAAACTTATCAGAAACCAAAGATAAATCTTGTCGATAATGATAATCTTGAAACTGATTCTACTGTTGAACAAACCATAGAACAAGAAAACGGCGAAAGCGATGTTGCTGGTGCTGAATTAACTGAACATCAACCTATCGTTGAAACTGAACTTAAGGAGACAAAAAATGGAAATAATTGAAAGAAAACCAGAAAACCTTAAAGAAAAGGATAAAAATACAGAAATTAACACAAACTCAGAGACAACCGAAACTAAACCTTTAGACGCTGAGTTTGGACCAGATTATGAAAAACAATTTAAACCAGTTCAAGACACCAAAGCCCCTATTCGTTTTGAAGTTACGAAAAAAATAGTAATTCGCTCAATTCTCACTTTCTTACTTTACTTTTTGATGTTTGTTGCAGTTGGCGTGATGATGGGAGTTTTTCAGGCTGTCAATAAAGATAAAAACAATCTTCTTTCTAAAGTTACAACTAAAGAAGAGAGTTTTTTTCGCCAAATTAAAAAAACTCCGACCAACGTTGGTATTTATAAAATCAAAGATACAAATAAAATTAAAGAATTTGAAAAGAAATATAACTTGGTGGCAAAAACTTTTGGTGAATACACCACTTTTCAAAATAAAGAAAGTAATTTTGTCTATGCAAACTTAGTAGACCTGGAAACTAAATACATCCAGACACTTGCCGAAAAAGCGAAAGCCGAAAAAATCGCTAACTTGAAGGCAGAAGACGAAAACAAAGTAACGCCTGAGCGAATGAAGTTCTTAAATGAATTTCTACAAAACAAAAAAGAAAACAAAATTTTAAATAGATTAGTTTTCTTTGACTTTAGAGAAACCGCTGGCTTTGGAATAACTTTGCCACAACTAATTCACGCAGATTCGCAAGACCGCAAAATAATTAGCACTTACTCAAACCAAAAAGACGTTAAACAAGATAAATACACAGTACTAGTGCGTCCGCACTCGCCAAAGGCAGAAATTGACGGCTACGCAAAACTAGAAGCACCTAGCGCTGAGTTTCCGGATATTTACGTAAGTAAACAAAGCAGACTAATTGGATTTATTCAAAAAATCAAAAAAGACGCATATACTGTACTTTACTCAAGACTAATTTCCAATACTCCTTTGGCTGGCTTTGACAGACGCGATGTTTATGAGCGCATTTTTATTCAAGAAAACGTTTCAAAACTACCGTTTTTTGTGAAAAACACAGAAAGTGAACTTGAAACTACAGCACTGCTTAAACACGATGTTTATTTTGCTCAAAAAACTATTGTTAGAACCAACGCTTTTGCCTTATTTAACTTTATTGGAATGGCCCTTGGTTTTGCGGCAATTTTTGCGCTAAACTTCGTATTTATCAAAAAAGATGTTTTAGCACTAAGAAAAAATTGGCTAGTATTGCTATTTGGATTAGGTATTTCTTTTGGTATAACTATCGTTGGAAACGCAGTTGCCCAGGCTATGCGTTCAGGTATTGACAATATATACGGATACGCGCTTTCTTCAAACTCACTTAACCAGCAAACTATAGAAACCGCAATGCAAGGTGAGTTTAAGTGGTTTTTGATATTTACAGTCTGCGTTTTTGGACCAATAATTGAGGAACTAGTTTTCCGTAAAGCAATTTTTGCACTATTTAAAGTCAATTGGCCAGGCGTAGTTATATCTACCGTAGTTTTTGCGGCTATTCACGTCGTTAAAGAGCCTTCTTTTACTTTATTTTCATACAATTTATTTACTTACTTAGTCGGTGGCTTGGCGTTTTCGCTAGTCTATGTCTACTCAAAGCGAAATGTAGTCGTAACTTCTGTTTTGCATATGCTGCACAATACTTTGGCTGTCTTGTTGTTTTTCTTAAGTTAAAAGATGCCAAAAAAAAGATTATTTAACTTTACGCTTACAATTTTCGCTTTTATCTTATTTTTAGTTGGTTTTTTCTTTTTAATCGCTGATTTTAAAATAAAGTTAGTCTATACACTGCTGCTTGCCTTATCTGGTTTCTTATTTGTACTAACTATGCTTTTGACCTTTATTTTTAATTTATTTGAACAAAAAGAAAACGAAAAACTACAAATTTACCTAGAGTTTGAACGCGAAGTTTTTGATGTTGAAATTACTAAACCTATTCAAATCAAAAAAACTACTGTGCCTGCAGGTGCGTACATTTTTGCATTAACTAAAGACCTTAAGTTTAAGTTAGTCAAAACCACAGATTTCAGCGAATTTTATTTAATTTTACCCAAATGTTTTAGTAAAATTTCTTTCAGCGAAAAAACTTTAATTTTTGAAACTAAGCAAGATAAATACGAACTATATTTAAATAAAAATATTCAAGATATTAGAAACTCAAAAAGTTTTAATGACTTTTTGTATGTCTTGAATTACTACAAATTTATTTGAAGAAGGAGAAAAATGAAGTCAAAAAAACACACAATTTTATTTATTTTGCTTTTAATTTTTTCGTTATTTTTACTAACTCTTTTAATCGCTTTACCAATCCACTTTAAAAATAAAGCAGTAAAGCCAAATGTTCCAAATCCAGAACCTAAAGAGATAACTAAACCAGTTTATTTAAGGGTTATTTACGAGAGTTTAGACCAAGCACCTGACCTTGAAAAAGAAGTTAAAATTGGCGATTTTAAGGTCGGAACTAAACTTGATTTAACAAACTCTTTAGTTCAAAATGAGTTAAAAAAATTAACTTCAGAAAACCATCTAAACACACCAGACACAGCAAAATCAAATAATACTTTAAAGTTTTTATAAGATGACGCAAAAAAATTTATAAATGTTTATTTTTATGCCAAAACTTATC
>CAUSQP010000012.1:0-11495 GCA_963534175.1 uncultured Acholeplasmataceae bacterium | reverse complement strand
AAAACTCTTGACCCTAAATCCAAGGGCATTGAAATTATGTTTATGACCCCACCTTTTTATATTACTGAGTTTTTAGGCTGGTATTATGTTGACCAAAACGGAGAGCGCGTTAATTTAGGAGTGGAAGAAGAATTTAGCATTCCTGACTGGGTTCAATATAACTTTAAATTAGTTGCCCGATACAAACACGAAATTACCCCAGAAGCGGGTGGTGAAATCAATAAAAAAGGTTATGTTGCGGTTTCTTACTTTGACGGAGCAAGTCGCGTTTACTTTGATATTGTCAAAATAGGCGACCCGATTTACAACTACAAGCACTCAAAACCAGGTTATGAGTTTATCGGCTGGTATTTAGACGAAGCATTAACCCAACCATATGACTTTTCTGATGCTGCCAACAAGGCAAGCAAAAACATTTCGCTTTATTTAAAGACCAAGAAATTAAATAACTCAGATCCAAACACCCAAGAACACAAAATTACTTTTATCACACCAAGCGATGCAACTCAATTGGTGCCTACTTACCGCAAACACGGCGAAAAACTAGACACCAACTACAGCCTACCTTCTATGGTAACAAGGCTGCTTCCAAACGGAGACACTGAAGAACTTGACTACTGGACTATAGTAGATCCGATAACCGGCAAAGACACAGGGGCTAGATTTGATTTCAGCACCCCGATCACGTCAGACCTTATTTTAAAAGCACATTTGAAACGCCGTACACTGCCTGCGCAAGAAGCCGAAATCACCTATACCGTCAAAAAAGAAGAAATTGATGGTACTTTCACCGAGGCTACTTTGACAAAAAAAGCAGTAGTTGGCTCTAAACACACAGTAGACTTTCAAAATCCAAACTCATCGGTTTTTCAAAACCCTGTTTTTAGTCAAACTGAAATTACTGTAAATCCTAAGTCTAGTGAAAACAAAGTAGTAATAACCTTAAAACGAAAAGTTCACAAAGTAGAGTTTGAAGTCAAAGGACACACCGCAAAAATTGCTGACAGAAGCATTAAACACGGCGCAAAAGTTGGAGCGATTGACGAAACTCCTTTTGCTTTAGATGAACTTGGAATTGTTAAAATTGAGTTAAACGGGATTTTGAAAACTAAAGCAGAAATTGAGGCACTAACAGTTGAAAAAGACTTAAAAATCACGCTTTACATTGGAGAACCAACCAAGAAACTCGGCAAATACCCACAAACTAAAGTAGACAATCCAGAAGGTATTTCCCACCTTAAAGACGAAGTCCACGAACTTAAGTTTAATTCTCGCGCCAAAGACTACACGCTTAAGTTTACCCGCAGTTATTGGCAAGACAGTCAAGGCAATAAATACGAAAAGTACGATGGCAATTACTATAAATTTGAAGATGTTGAGTTTATCAAAATTCCAAAGAAAAACACTTGGTTTACCAAAAAAATTCTTGATATAACTGCGTACAACATCACGTACTTAGATTTTCCTGACAACGCAAAACCAGAAAACTCGCTATTTAGAGCAATGCTTAAAGAAATTAGTGCGTTTTTAGGAGTAGACACCTATGGTTTAACTTTTGATGATGGTGATTTTGGAGTTGAGAAATTAGATTTTTTTAATCCACCCGCAAAAATGCTTAAAAAACCAACTGACTTCGCCAAAGCTGTGCACGGAGACAGATTTGACCACCAAAACATTTATCGTGGCGCTGACTTAACTCCATTTGTTGAAGCAAATGGTTTTGGCCAGTTTTACTTAACAGACCACATAGGTTCTTGGTGGTTAGATGGTCAATGGGAAGATAAAGACCAAGCGTATTGTTATCGCTACGTGTCATTCCCAGACGGCAATTACTTAAATTATTTAGCTACGCAAGAAATTGCCCACACTTACGGAATTGTGGTTGGCATTAGATAGCCGCTTATTTTAAAAACCCACATCACTTTAAAAATGACCCTGGTCCGTATTTTGACCAGGGTCATTTATTTGTGGTTAAGAAATATTTTCCTTAAAGAAACAGTAAAGCAAATCGCTATCAACGCTCGGCGCAATTAAGTCAGCAATATCTTTTAATTTAGTGCAATCTGAGTTTTCCATGCATACTGACACATTTGCATGCTTTAGCATCTCAAAATCGTTTTCGCCATCTCCAACCGCAATTACTTTAAAGTCTTTTTCAATTATTTGATTTTCAATTAAATAATTTTTTAAAATTTCAATTCCTTTTTGTTTAGAAAAACCTTTTAAAGCAACATCCATACCTTTTTGTTTATTCCAAAAATAAAAGTCAAGTTTATCAAAACTATTTTTAATCAAAGTTAAGTCTTCTGGATAACTTGAAGACAGCCAAAGTGAATGAATTTCTTTAGTTAAAATACTTTTATTGTTGGCTTGTTTAAACTCTTTTTCCCGCATTTTTTCAGCACTATCATGCATATTTGCGTAATACGCAAACTTACTTGTAGTAAAACCTAAATTAACTCGTTTAGTTTTACAAATTTTATTTAATTTAACAACGTCTTGATTTAAAAAACTATGTTTAGAAATCAATTTGTTTTTATATTCAATATATTGACCATTTGACAACACTAAAAAATCAAGATACTTTAAAATAGGCGCTAAAACTTTAATTTTGGGTTTACCGCGGCCAGTTGCAACTCCGCATAAAACTTCTTTATCTTCACTTAACTCTTTTAGCAGCCTACAAGTATTTGGCAAAATTTTTTTGTGTTTTTTTGAATACAGAGTTCCGTCAATATCAAAAATAAATATCTTTTTAATCATGGTTTGCAAAGTCTCCTAGTTTTAGTAAGTGAAACAAGTCCTTTTTTAAGGGTTTTGGTTTCTTTCTATATATTATATTATGGTAAAATATTTAAGTATGCACGGAGGAACTCATAGTTTATGAAAATAGAAAAATTAGAAAAAAATCAAATTAAAGTGACTGCTAAAGTTACGCTTGCTGACTTTGAAAGTGGTCTTGACTACGCATATCAATTAGTAAAAGAAAAAGTTGAACTTAAGGGCTTTAGAAAAGGACAAGCCCCACGGTCAATTTATGAAAACAGATATGGCAAAGCATCTCTTTTTAACGATGCCCTAAATTTTGTTATCAACGCTAAGTTTGAAGATGTTTTAATGGAAAAAACATACGAAGTGGTCGCTGAACCTACTAACGTTGAACTAAACCCAAAAGAACCTAAATTGGCAGAAGAAGAGTTTGAAGTAATTTTAACAATTCCGGTTAAACCCGAAGTTAAACTAGGCAAATACAAAGGAATTGAAATTAAAAAACCAGATACTAAAGTAACTGCTAAAGAAGTTGATGAAAAAATCCAAGAGGAACTAAATCGTTCATCTAAACTACTTGCTGCAGACAAAGCCGTGGAAAACGGAGATACTGCAAACATTAACTTTGAAGGCTTCATTGATGGCACTGCTTTTGCTGGTGGTAAAGGCACTGACTTTGACCTTAAAATAGGATCTGGTCAGTTTATCCCTGGTTTTGAAGAGCAATTAATTGGTCTCAAAGCAGGTGAAGAAAAAGACGTTAACGTAACTTTTCCAGAAGACTATCAGGCTGCAGACCTTAAAGGCAAGGCTGCTGTTTTTAAATGCAAGGTTAACGCAGTTAAAGTAACTCAATTGCCTGAACTTACAGATGACTGGGTAAAAGACTTAAAAAAAGACAAAATAGAGACAGTTGAACAATACAAAGCCCGCGTTAAGTCAGTAATCACTCAACTTAAAGAAAAACAAGAAAATGAACGCATTAAAAAAACAGCACTAGAAGAAGCCTCTGCTAACGCAGTGATAGAAATTCACGATGCTATGATAATGGCACAAGTTAACCGCAATCGCCGACGTATTGAAGAAAGTCTTAAAGCCTATGGTATGAACTACCAACAATATCTGGAAATGACTGGCAAAAAAGCAGAAGATGCGATGGCTGAAGAGAAAAAAGCCGCATACGAGCAAATTCATGAAGCCCTTACTTTAGACGCAATTGAAGCCGCCGAGAAAATAGAAGTAACAGACGCACAAATTGAAGAGCACTTCAAAGAAATCGCAAAACAATACAACGTTTCGGTTGAAGAAGTTAAAAAACAATTAAGCAAAGAAAATATTGAAAAAGACTTAAAAGTTGGCAAAGCCCACGACTTAATTGTTAAAAACGCTAAATTAGTATAAAAATGGAGTTAAACCAACAAAACTTACTGCCAGTAATTCCGCTTAGAAACTCAGTTGCTCTACCCGCAACTTCCCTTCGTCTAGATATTGGCAGACCTGCTTCCGTCAAAGCCTTGGACGCGGCTGAACGCGGAACTGGTAAGTACATCATTCTTTTAGTTCAAAAAAATCCAGATATTGAAAACCCAGATGCTAAAGACTTAGAAGCCTACGGAGTGATTACCAAAGTTGGCTTTAAGATGAAAAATGACCAGCCTGGCACAGAAAACTCATATAAAGTTAAGTTTCATGTTTCGAGAAGAATCAAAGTTCTTAACTATTTTCCGGCGTCAAGTCAATCTCCTTTTGCTTCGTGTTCTTTTGAGTACGCAGATGTAGATCCAGATAACTTATCTGAAAAAGCACAAGTTGCCAAAAAACTTTTAGTTGAACGCAACCGTGAGTTTCTAAAAACTGCAAACGGCGACACTAAAGAACTTTTCAACGTAGAATTCACAAAACCAGACGAAGTCTACGCGCTTGGCAACAACTTAACTCAAGAGTTTAGTCGTAGACTTAAATATTTACTTGCTAACACTATGGAAGAACTTCTTAAAATCGCGCTGATTGATTTTGAGTATCTTTCAATGACTAACTCTTTGGAGAAAAAAATCCAAGAAGAGGTGCAAAAGTCTATAGACGAAGCGCAACGCGAGTACTTTTTGCGCGAAAAAATGAAGGCTATTCAAAACGAACTTGGAGATCGCGCGCGTAAGATTGACGAAATTGAGCAAATCAGAGCAGCAATTTTGGCGGCTAAAATGCCTGCACAAACCGAAGCCAACTTGCTAAATGAGTTAAAGAAATACCAAACCGCATCATCTTTTTCACCAGAAGCCGGTTCTATTAAAACTTACTTGGACTTCGCAGTTTCTCTTCCTTGGAATAAGTTTTCCAAAGACTGCACAGATATCAAGAAAGTAAAAAACGCACTTGACAAAAAACACTATGGACTAAAACAAGTTAAGGACAAAATCCTTGAATATTTGTCTGTTCAGATTAAAACCAAAAAAGTCCCACAGGCTATACTTTGTTTAGTCGGGCCTCCTGGAACTGGTAAAACTTCGCTAGCGATTTCTATCGCCGAGGCTTTAAATAAAAACTTCACCAAAATCTCTCTAGGTGGAGCAGATGATGAATCTGATATTCTAGGTTTTCGCCGTACCTACGTTGGTGCGCTGCCCGGCAGAATTTTAAAAGGTATGGTTAAAGCAGGCACTAAAAACCCGCTTTTCTTACTTGACGAAATTGACAAGATTGGCAAATCTCACCGCGGAGATCCAGCGGCTGCCTTACTTGAAGTGCTTGACCCTTCGCAAAACTTCCGTTTTGAAGACCACTTTTTAGAAGAACCTTTTGACCTTTCTAAAGTTATGTTTATTACAACCGCTAACTACTTAGAAAACATTCCAGAACCCTTAATGGACCGCATGGAAATCATTCAGTTAAGCAGTTACACAGAAGTTGAAAAGTATCACATTGCCGCTGAATACTTAATTCCTGACAACTTAAAACTAGCCGGAATTAAGCCGGATCAATTAACTTTTACCGACCAAGGTATTTATAAACTAATTCAGCACTACACCCGTGAGGCCGGAATTCGTGAACTTAACCGACTAATTGGCACAATTTCTCGCAAGTTTGTCAAAAAACTGCTTGCCAAAGAATTGACAACTTTGGAAATTAATGAAAATAACTTAGAAGAATATCTAGGTAAATTTAGATTTTTCCACAATATTGCCGATCAAAAAGACCAAGTAGGTGTAGTTACAGGCCTTGCCTATACCGCTTATGGTGGCGATACTTTAAAAATAGAGGCCAACACTTATGCTGGCAAAGGTGATGTTGTTTTAACCGGAAAACTAGGTGATGTCATGAAAGAGTCTGCTATTACTGCGCTTTCTTTTGTAAAATCTAAAGCCGAAGAGTTTGGCATCAACCCCGAGATTTTTGCGAAAAACACTATTCACATTCACGTCCCTGAAGGCGCGGTTCCAAAAGACGGGCCAAGCGCAGGTATCACAATGTGCACAGCAATTGTTTCTCTACTAACTAAAAAACCAGTTAAACACACTATTGGAATGACCGGCGAGATTACTTTAACCGGCCAAATTCTGCCAATTGGTGGACTTAAAGAAAAAGCAATTTCTGCCCACCGCTCAGGACTAAAACAAATTTTGATTCCTAAAGACAATGTCCGCGATATTCAAGATATTCCAGAAGAAGTCTTAAAAGACTTAGTGATAACACCTGTTGCAGAAATTAAAGAAGTCCTCGAGGCTGCTTTAGTTTAACTTAAATTAACTAGCATAGGATGTTTGTAAAATCAGTATTTGACTTAAAAACTAAACCCACAGACTTACCAGAAGTCTTGCTGCTTGGTCGCAGCAACGTTGGTAAGTCTAGTTTTATTAACAACTTCTTTCAAAGCAAAATCGCAAAAGTTTCCCAAAAACCCGGTAAAACTATTTCTTTAAACTACTTTAAGTACAAAGACTTATTTTATTTAGTAGACACACCCGGTTATGGTTTTGCCAAGGTTGACCAAAAAACTCAAGCAGACTTTACCCGCCTACTTGGAACTTATATTGGTAAACGTGAGTACAGCACAGTTTTAATGTTAATGGACTTTTTTGTTGGACCAACTCATCAAGACCTTGAAATGCATGAATACTTAAAGAAACAAGGAATTGTTCCCATCATTTGCTTTACTAAAGTAGATAAAGAAAAAAAGTCTAAAGTGTTCAGCAAAAAAAACAAATACCAAGAACAGTTTCCAAACTCTGCCTTGTTTTTTGTCAACAATGAAGTTTCTTTTTCTAGTACAGAAGTAATTGAGTATTTAACTAATTTATTTAAGGAGAAAATTGCATGAAAAAAATTATTATCATGACAGACTCATCCCCTGATTTGACCCCTGAATTTAAACGAGAGGCCGAAATATTTCAGTTTCCTTTCAACATTGCTTTTAACGGAGAAACTTTCCCTGATTATGGCGAAAACGACGCTGTTGAGTTTTTTAAAAAAGTTAGTTCTGTAAACTCTAAAGATGTTCCTAAAACCGCAACTCCAAGTCCAGAAGTTTTTCGCCAACTTATTGAAAGCCAACTTAAAGACAACGACTATTATTTAGTTTACTTTGGAATCGGCTCAAGGTATTCAGGGTCTTTAAACTACTTTCAAATTACTTTAAAAAACTTAGCTCCTGAATACAAATCAAGAACTTTTTCCGTAGACACTTGGCAAATCGCAACAGGTGTTACTATGCTAATTAAAAAGGCAGTTGAAATCAAAAATACAGTTCAGTCAATTGATGAGTTTATTGATTTCTTAAACGAATACAAAAAAGGCATGGTTATTGAGTTTATCTCTAAAGACTTAAGTTACTTAAAAAGAAGTGGCCGAGTATCTGGTATGCAGTCGCTAATTGGCTCAATTTTACAAATCAAGCCAATTTTTCACTCACAACAAAACGATATTTTGCCAAGAAAGTCAATAGGCACGCACATCAAAGCCCTTGAAAACGTGTTTAATGTGTTTTTTGAACACTACCAAAAAGGCGAAATTGACGAAAAAACTGTAGCGCTGGCTACTGTTGAAGACGAACGCTTTGTTAAATATTTAGAAGACAAAATTGCTGAGCATTGTCCTGACATTAAAATAGTTCACTCGTTTTTAACTAAAACTATTTGCGTGCATTCAGGCGCCAATATTACAGGAATTTGTTACCACGTTAAAAAATCAAGTTAATTAAAAAACAAAATAAAATGGATAAAAAATATAGTTTTGAAAAAGATAATTTAATTTACGAAAGTTGGCTGAAAGCCAACGCTTTTTTGCCATCTGAAAAAGGTAAAGGTTTCACAGTTGTTATACCACCTCCAAATATCACTGGGATTCTGCACATCGGACACGCTTACGACAACACTTTGCAAGACGCAGTTATTCGCTTTCAGCGCATGCAGGGCAAAGCCGCTCTTTATTTTCCGGGAACGGACCACGCAGGGGTCGCCACTCAGGCAAAAGTTGACGCTAGACTAAAAGAACAAGGTACTAACCGTTTTGAAATTGGCAGAACTGAGTTTTTAAAATCCGCTTGGAACTGGAAAGAGGAACACGAAGACACAATTCGCAGACAATGGCAAAAAATGGGACTTTCTCTAGATTACTCACGTGAACTTTTTACGCTTGACAAAGGTCACTCAGAAATAGTTTCAAAACGTTTTATTGAACTATACGAAAGAGGCCTAATTTACCGAGATTACAAAATTATTAACTGGGACACACAGGCCAAGACCGCGCTTTCCAACATAGAAGTTATTCATAAAGAAAGTAAATCTAAACTATACTTTATTAAGTATTTATTTAAAGGAAGCAAAACAGACGGAGTGGTGGTTGCAACTACCAGACCCGAGACTTGCTTTGCCGACCAAGCCTTAATGGTTAACCCTAAAGACGAAAGATACACGCAAATTATTGGCAAAACTGTCTTAATTCCAACAACTAACCGAGAAATTCCGATTATTGCAGATAGCTATGTTGAAAAAGACTTTGGAACTGGTGTGGTGAAAGTTACTCCTGCCCACGACCCTAACGACTTTGAAGTTGCCAAAAGACATAATCTTGCGAAACCTCTTTGTATGCACGAAGACGGCACACTTAACGAAATGGCAGGCAAATATAGCGGTCAAGACCGTTTTGTTTGTCGCGAAAATCTACTTAAAGACCTGGCCAAAACTGGTCAGTTTATCAAGGCAGAAGAACATCAAAACTCAGTTGGCTACTCTGAACGCACAGACACTGTAGTTGAACCCAGACTTTCGCTACAGTGGTTTTTAAAAATGGACTATTTTTCTAAACTTGCTCGTTCTTCTAAAACTAAGTTTTATCCAAGCAGATTTAAAAAAATCTTTATTAACTGGATGACAGATACCCTAGACTGGTGTATTTCTCGCCAAGTTTGGTGGGGACACCGAATTCCTGTTTGGTATAAAGGCTCAGAAATTAAGGCACAAATTGACTCACCTGGTGCAGGTTGGCGCCAAGACGAAGACGTGCTTGACACCTGGTTTTCATCGTCTCTTTGGCCAATTTCTTGTCTTTCTCAAAAAGAAGGAGACTTCCAACGCTTCTTTCCTACTCAACTTTTGGTAACCGGCTACGACATAATTTTCTTCTGGGTCTCTAGAATGATTTTCCAAAGTCTAGATATCACAAAAACCGATCCTTTCAAGGAAGTTTTAATTCATGGCCTAGTCAGAGCAGCAGACGGACAAAAAATGTCTAAATCTCTTAACAATGGTATTAACCCATTTGATGTAATTAAGGAGTATGGAGCCGACAGTTTAAGATATTTCTTAGTAACATCGTCATCTCCTGGAACTGACATTAGATACGACAAAGTTAAAATTGAGTCGGCTTGGAATAATTTAAACAAACTTTGGAATATCTCTAGATTTATTTTAACTGACTGCAAAACCCCTGTTAAAAAAGTAGTACCAACTACTTTGGCAGACCGCTATATTCTGGCTAGTTTAAACGAAACTGTTTTAAAATACACACGCTTGTTTAAAAAGTATGAGTTTCAAGAAGCCGCAAAAGTTCTGCAAAACTTTATTTGGCAAGACTTTTCATCAACTTACGTAGAAATTGCTAAAGTCCAAAAAAAGAACCTAAAACTAACTGAAGGTACTAACCAAATTTTGGTATATGTGCTCACGCAAATTCTTAAACTACTGCATCCAATTGTGCCTTTTGTGACAGAAAACATCTACTCAATGTTTAATCGCGATATGTTAATCACTGCAATATGGCCAAAGGCCAAAAAAGAGCATGATTTATCTGTTTTCACAGATTTTGAGATATTTAAAAAAGTAATTTTTATTGTCCGCAATTACATCGCTGAAAATAAAATAAATAAAGCACTTTCTATAACTTTAGTCGCTAAAAACTCTAAAACTAAAGAAATACTTAATGAAAACCTGGAAAATATCCGCTCAATTTTAAAACTCGCCGAACTTAATTTAGCAGACAGTTGTGCGATAGATTCTGCTGAGTTAATTGACGCAAACTTTTCTATTTTTGTGCACGCAGAACGTCAAAACCCAGAACAATTAAAAGAACAACTTGAAAAACTTACTGCCGAAATTAAGCGCTCTCAGTCAATTTTAAACAATCCTGGATTTTTAGCAAAAGCTCCGGCTGCTAAAATTGAGTTAGAAAAACAAAAATACGAAAAGTATTTAAAAGAATTTAAAAAAGTTCAAGATGCATTACAAAAATAAGTTAAATCTTTTGCTTTCTCATATTTTTCTCAGAACAGGTTACCCAAAAGAAGAAAACCTGCTGAGAATAAAGAAAGCCTTAAAGTACTTAAATCTAGACTTTAAAGACACTTTTAAGGTGCACATAGTTGGCACTAACGGCAAAGGCAGCACTGCTTTGTTTTTAGCCAAATTATTTGAACGTAAATACAAAAAAGTTGGTCTATTCACGTCTCCTCACTACATTGACTTTAGTGAACGAATTCAGGTTAATTCAAAACAAATTAAACCAAAAAAACTTTACCCTATCTTAACTAACCTGCTTTTTGACGGTTTTTTTCAAAGTTATTCTTTTTTTGAATTAACTTTTTTAACAGCGTTAATTTACTTTAAAGCCCAAAACTGCGATTGTCTTGTAATAGAGGCCGGAATTGGCGCTAAAAACGACGTCACCAATTGTTTTAAATACAAAGCATCGTTTTTAACTAACATCGGACTTGACCACACAGAGATGCTTGGTAGCACTTTAGAAGAAATTTTTTCAGAAAAAATTGCAACATTAAAGGACCATCAGTTGTTTTTTACAAACGACCAGACTTTTTTTACAGAGATTAAACAAATTGGCGAAGCCAATCGCTCACCTGTTTTTTTAACTGACTTTCAAAAATTTGATTTAAGTCAAGAAAACAAAGTAGTTTACGACAAAACTACTGTTTTTAAAACCACTTTTAATGAGCACTTTTTAAAGCAAAATTTAGCACTTGTCTTAACCTATTTTCATAATTTTGTCGATATTTCTTTAAAAAAAGTCCAAAAAACCCTTAAAATTTTGAAAATACCTTTTAGATTTGCGAAATTAAGGTCAAATATCGTAGTAGATGGTGCACACAATCCAGCAGCAATTGCCCAAATAATTCCAGAAATTAAGAAACTAAAAAATCCTTGTATAGTCATCTCTATTTTAAAACCTAAAGACCACAAAGGTATACTTGAACTTTTTTTCAAAGAAGGAATAGAAGTTAA
>CAUSQP010000011.1:0-11808 GCA_963534175.1 uncultured Acholeplasmataceae bacterium | reverse complement strand
GTTAGTTTAAATGAATTAAAAGAAACTATTAAAAACAACTTAGTAAAAATGATAGGTGTTGAAATCAAATGAATTTTGATATTTTATTTTCCAAGTATTGTGAGTTAATTGAAAGCAAAAGACAAAAAATGCCTTTTAAAGATAAAATGAACTTTCGGATAAAATTTTTATTTTTAATGCCTTGAATGTTGGTAAAATTTATACTATTAAACAAGGTGATGATAAAGTTTTTTTGTGTAGAGGCATAAATAGCTTTGATATCGCAATTCCTTTCAACAATGAAAATGAATTTCACGAAAGTTTCGTTGGTATCAAATTATTAACAAGTACCTTAAATATAGAAAAAAAAAAAATAAAAGTGGTGTGTTTAATCATGCAAGATACAGGAGATTTAAAAAAATTTTCTTACATCGGGGCTGAGTTCATTGACATTAAACATAGAGATGAATTGCTTTCAAATTTGTATAAGTGGGTAGATGAATGGAAAGAAATTTTTGGTGATTCTAAAAAGAAGTATATGATAACTGATGTATTAGCAGAGTTAATATCTTTGAAATATATTTTTTCCAAAAATAAAACAGCAAAATGGGAAGGGTCACTAAGTGGTACTCACGATATCGTATTTGATAATGGGGTTATCGAAGTTAAATCAACTACCAAAAAAACTGATAATTATATTTCAATAAACAGCGCATTTCAAATTAACCATGATATAAACCAAGAAATTCACCTAGTCAGATTAGAGCATAAACCATATGCACAATTTTGTATAGACACATTAGTAAGTGAATTAACTTCTTTAGGTTATAACGAAGACGAACTTGAAAATAATCTAAAAGAAATGGGATATATTAAAGGAAGTAGAGTAAGAAAAAGAACATTTGCTGTTTTGAGCTTAAATTCTTATAAGGTTAATGAAGAAAATTTTCCAATTTTTAGCTTAGAATATTTAAACAGTCTAACAAAACCAAAAAACATCGTTAATTACCAACTTACACTTGACTTATCTAGTATAGAGCATGAATCACTAATTAAAAACGCCTAATAAGGCGTTTTTTTAATAATTATTTACTTTTGACTTTGCAAAAGTTTCTCAATTTTATCAGGGTCTTTTTCAATACCTGCAGACAAGCAAATATGTCCATCTTTGGTAATCAAAACATCGTCTTCTATTCTAACCCCAATTTTTTCTTCAGCAATATAAAGCCCAGGCTCACAAGTTAAATACATCCCTTCTTGCATAGGTTGAGTGTAGTCGCCAGTATCATGCACATCTAGTCCCAAAAAGTGCCCGACTGAGTGGTAGTAATATTTGCCAATTTCTTCAGGTTTTTGAATTAAGCCGATTTTTAGAGACTCTTCGACTAGCACATCTTTAGCAATTTTGTTATACTCAGCCCAAGTCAAACCTGGCTTAAGCGCAGCCATTGCCTTAGTTTGTGCTTTTAGCACAATATTGTAAATTTGCTTTTGTCTCACGGTAAATTTACCGTCAACCGGATAAGTTCTTGTGATGTCAGAGGCATAATTTTGGAAGTTCACACCAACGTCACAGACACACAAAGTATTTGGTTCTACTTTATCTGAGTTGACAACATAGTGCAAAGTTGTTGAGTTTTCGCCACTACCGATAATTGAAGCAAAAGAGGTTCTTGTGTTGTTTTTCTTAAGTACGTAGTTGTATTCAGCTTCTATATCGTATTCATAAATTCCTGACTTGATGTTTTTACGAATTGCTGCAAGCGCGTCTGCAGTCACATCTACTGCTTTTTGCAGGCAATCAATTTCTTTTTTGTCTTTAATCATTCGCAAACTAGCAATTTTTTGGTGCACATTTTTGATACTAAGTTGGGGTAAAGTTTGCTTTGCAAACTCAGCAAACTTGTAGCTGTCTGAATACAGAAAGTCTGTTTCTAAGTTTAAGTAAAGTGTGTTAATTTCGCCAAAAACTGCCGAGCGAGTGGCTTCAGTTAATCCGCTAACATAACCTTTTAGTTTAGAAATATTTAAAACAGTGTTGATTTTTGCAATTTCTCCGGCTGCTTTTGAAGTCAAGCGTTCACCTACCCAAAGGGCAATAGTTGGGTCAGTTTCTTCTTTGAATAAAATAGTTTGACTGCTGTCTTTTCCTTTAACTAAGCAAAGAACACAGTTGTCTTCGTTAACTCCAGTTAAATAGTAAAAGTCTCGGTTAACTTCAAAAGGAAAAGTTTGGTCAGCCGAATACTTTAACTCAAAGCCAGAAAAAACCAATGTAATAGAACCTGCTGGCAAAAGTTTTAGTAAATTTTCGCGTCTTTTTTGAAAGTCCATAGTGATTTTTTTAAAACTACCTATTTGATTTTCTTAATTTTTTTCAGAACTTGGCTCTTAATTGACTCAAGTTCGGCAACTGAGTTGGCTTTTGAGTTGGTGTGAACAGAAAAATAGATTTTAATTTTAGGTTCAGTGCCAGAAGGGCGAACTGTTACCCAAGAGCCGTCTTCAAGGTAGTATTTTAAGAAGTTTTGTTTAGGCAAGGCAATTGCTTCTGTGCGGCTGTCTTGCAAGTATCTGATTTGTTTACCATAATCTTCAACTTGAACAATTGAGTGGCCTTTTAACTCAAGCCCAGTAGTTCTGAAGTTTTCAACAATACGCTGAATACGCTCGGCGCCTTCAAAACCTTTAAGTACTATATTTTCGGTGTATTCAAGATAGTAGCCATATTTTTCGTAAATCTCGTCAAGATAATCTACAATTGTTTGGTTTCTACCTTTTAGCCAAGAGGCTAGTTCTGAAAACATGTAAGCGGCTTGAAGCGCGTCTTTGTCTCTAGTGTGTTCACCTAAAATAAAGCCAATAGACTCTTCGCAACCAAAAACGTATTGTCCTTCTTTTAGTTTATTCATTTCACCCGCTATAAACTTAAAGCCAGTTAGTGTATAGATAAACTTCAGTCCAAAGTCTTCAGTCATCACTCGAAGCAAATCAGTTGTAACAACTGTTGAAATTACCGCTCCGTCTTTTGGCAAAGTACCTTTTTCTTTGCGTTGAGAAAGTGTGTAGTAAAGCAAAGCGTGCGCCATTTGGTTACCATTTAAAAACACGTAGTCTTTGTTGTGTTTAACGGCAACTCCAATTCGGTCAGCGTCTGGGTCTGACATTAAAATCAGTTCGCAGTTTTCTTTTTGTGCGTACGGATATAGTCCGTCCCAGGCCTTAATAAACTCAGGGTTGACAACTTTAACATTTGGAAAATCAGGGTCAATTGTCATGTGTGGCAAATACTTAACCACGTTAAAGCCTTTCTTTTCAAGGTAGCGCGGAATAATAGTGGCACCTGTTCCGTGAACAGGGGAAAACAAGACAGATACAGGGTCTTTTGGTTTATTTAACTGAATTTTGTCACAAGCCTTGAAAAACTCTTTTTCTACGTCTTCAAGCACGTACTCAATTAGTTTAGGGTCGTGTTCAGTTTCTATTGCAAACATGTCTTTGATTGCGTTAATCTTTTGAACAACAGCGTTTGCCTCGTCCACTTCAAGTTGCGCACCTGTGTGATTGTAAACCTTGTAGCCGTTGTATTCTTTTGGGTTGTGAGAAGCCGTAACCATTACCCCAAAACCAGCGTTTAGATATCTAACTGCAAAAGAAACCATCGGAGTTGGTCTAAGTTCTTTAAATAAATATACCTTAATTCCGGCGTGTGCCAAGACACTTGCCGCTTCTTCTGCAAAGTCTTTTGAGTGATGACGGTTGTCAAAACAAATCACGACACCTTGGTCTTTATAGGTTTTAGTTTCGAGAATATAGTCAGCCAAACCTTTTGAGCAACGTCTAACTGTAAATATATTCATGCGGTTAGTACCAGGTCCGATTAGTCCACGAAGGCCTCCAGTTCCGAATTCCAAGTCTTTGTAAAAAGACTCTTTAATTTCTTTTTTGCCAAATTTCTTTAATTCATCTAGTAGGTATTGTGGAAGTTTTTCTTCATTTAACCATTGGTTGTAAACTTCCATTTCTAAACTTAATTTTTTATCAGCCATTTTTTCCTCCTAAAATTAAATTTATTAGTTTAAGCATCCCTTTAAAAACTAAATACTTATCGTATATAAGCGGTAGTTTTAACTTCAGTTTTTCTGAAAAAAACTGAGCATAACCACCAGTTAAATATACTGTTTTGATGCTTGGATTATCTTTATATATTATACGCAAAAATTCAGAAATTTCAAAACACGACGAGAAGTAAATCCCACTATCTAGGCAATCTTTGGTGTTTTTCCCAAGTAAAGTTTCAGGAATTTTTGGAGTGTGTAAAGAAAGCAGAGCAGCCTCAGAAATTAGACTGTATTTTAAATTGTAACCAGGTTAAATTGCAGCGCTTTCTATTTTGTTTTCATGAATTAACAGATATTTATTAAAAGTGCCAATATCTGCAATCAAAGCAATTTCTTCCGGTTTAGGCGTAAAACAAAGCGCAAGCAGATCGCCGCCTATGTCTTTTGGAAACTTTTTTTGTAAGTTTAACGATAATTTTTGGTAATTTAATTCCAAAAACTCAACTTTGTGTTTTAAAAAAATACTGCTAAGTAATTTAGAGACAGCAGGAACTACAGAGACAAAATAAATAGGTTTTGTAAAGTCAACATATTTTTTAATTATACTTTCTGCATTTTCTTTGTTTTTAAATTCTTTTATGGAAAGTGCTTGTAATTGTTTAATTTCTTCGTTTAAATACGCTGCAATCTTTACACTCGTGTTGCCAATATCTATTAAAATAATTTCACTATTCATTTAAAGTTTCCTTTTCTGCAGTGTTCGCGTTGTTTAAAAAGTATTGTTTGTAGGTGAATTGAACTACCGTGTAAACTGGCAGACAAATTATTAAAGAAAGCAAAGTTTCTAAAACAGTGTTAAAAGAAATAATTGACAAAAATAATTTAGTTGCGTTTGGAGGATAGGCTTTTTTTACATAGAAATATAAAAACAGAACACCCAAAGTTATGGTAGAGTAAATTACTTGGCTTAAAATCACTGTAGTGGCAATTCCAAGGGTTTGTTTTTTAAAAGTAAAAATAAATAAAGTAAGAGAACCTAAAAAAAGCACACTGACTAAAGCAAAAACAAATACTTTCATGCCAAGACTGTAGTCTTTAGTTAACTTATATATGGCAAAATAAACAAATAAAAAGAAACCAAAGTAAATAGTAACCAAAAGTATTTTTTTCCAAACTTTGTCTTCGCCAATTTTGCTAATAACTAAGTAAATTAGTGTAGCAATTAAACCAAACAAAACTCGTGGAACTACTGCAACTAAAAAGTTTTGAAATGCAAGGTCTATCGGGTTGCTTGCAAAACTAAGCGCGTAAAACCAAGAATTTAGGCCAAAAACACAGGCAAGTGCAACTGTGTAGTACCAAGGAATGACACCAAGTGAAAGCAACACAAAAACAGGAATAACCGTTAAAGCAACCGGCGGAATTTGAATAAAGCCAATTTGCGGCAGCCAAGAAAATACGGTAATTAGTGCGGCAAACACCGCAAAAATAGCGGCGTCTACTAAACGTTTTTTATTTTTAATATTCATTTTTCAACACCTTGCTTTAGTAAATCAACATAGCGTCGCCGAATGAAAAAAACATGTAGTTGTTGTCAATTGCGTGTTGATAGGCTTTGAGAGTATCTGCTTTTGTCCAAAAAGCAGATACTAACATAATTAGTGTAGATTTTGGTAAATGAAAGTTAGTAATTAAAGCAGAAACTACCTTAAAGCGATATCCTGGATAGATAAAAATACTGGTTTCACCGCTAGTTTCAGAAAAACCTTTGCCGTCTTGGTAGGCAGACTCAAGAACTCTGACAGAAGTTGTACCACACGCAACTATTCGCCTGTTTTCGCTCAACGCTTTATTCAAAATCTCGGCGTTTTCTTTTGTGATAAAGTAAGTTTCTGCGTGCATCTTATGGTCTTCTAGGTTTTCAACAGTCGGTGGGCGAAAAGTACCAAGGCCAACGTGCAATGTAACTTCGGCAATTTCAACACCTTTGGCTTTCAACTTGCTAAGCAGTTCAGGTGTGAAGTGAAAGCCAGCGGTTGGAGCCGCGGCAGATCCGTTGATTTTGGCGTATACTGTCTGGTAATCTGCTTTATTTTCACATTTAGTTTTAATGTAGGGAGGAAGTGGCATTTCGCCAATTTCGTCAAGTATTTCAAATAAATTGCCATTGTATATGAGTTCAAGCAAAGTAATTCCTTCGCCTTGAAGTTCAACAACTTTTGCCGTAAGTTTATCTGAAAAAGTTATAGTGGTACCTACTTTTAATTTTTTTTGGGGTTTGGTTAAAGAAACGTAGATGTTTTCGCTGTGAGGTTTGAGTAAAAGCACTTCAATCAACCCGCCTGTTTCTTTTTTACCACGCAAACGAAAAGGCACAACTTTTGAGTTATTAAGTACCAGAACATCGCCCGGCTTAAAGTAGGTAAGAATATCTGAAAAATAGTGATCGGTCAGTGTGTTTGTGGTTTTGTTGCACACCAAAAGCTTTGCCCTATCTCTTTTTTGATAAGGAGTTTGAGCAATTCTTTTGGGGTCTAAATTAAAATTAAATTCGTCAACTTTCATAAATAAAATTATATCAAGAAGCGATTATTTAAAGTAAATTGATTTCTCTGACCTTCTCTGAAAAAGACAAGGCTGAGTTTTTAACTATCTTTAAAATTTGTTCTTTCAACTCAGGTTTTGTTTTAGTTTTCCAAGCAAGTAGTTCAGATAAAACTCTGGCCTGAACTTCTTTGCTTGGTTCAAAATCATCAACTCGCCAATCTGGATACTCAAAGTCAAAATCCGGAAAACCAGAAAAATAATAAATTTGTTCAACTAATTCGTTTGAATTGTTTAAAATTTTAACCTTAACAAAATATCCTGTTTTGTCAAAACCAATTATTTGACCTTTACCAAAAAACTTTTTATTAGTTTTCTTGAAAAAATTGTCTTGTTTTTCTTTAGAAAGCTCACTAAACTGTTCTGCGTGAATGTGGTCAATGTGGTCAATAATATAGTTTTTGCCATCAAAATAAGTAATTTCTTTGGCATCAAAAATCTCTGGGTTGTATTTTTTAAAAGGTGTGTTTTCTGCATTAAAATAAGTCAGTCTAGAAAAATAAGTATACTCACTTAAACTGTCAAAACTTGTGTTTGCTAGCGTAAGTTTTTTTAAGTTTGTTTGACTTAAATTGTTTTTAAAATTAAAGTTTTTAAAGTTTTTTGAGTTGCTGAAATTCAGCTCAGAAAGGTGGTTTAGTTTATTTAAAAAATCAGCACTAACTAAACCTTCTGTGTGTGTAATTTCTAAGCATTTAAGTTGAGTTAAATTACCTAGTAAAGCGAAATTATCGTTATTTAGTCCACTAATTTCGCGCATAACTAACGTAGATAAATTAGTTAATTTAGAAATATTTAAAAGCGAGTTTAAGTGGACTTTTTTTAATTTAAGTTCAGAAATTGTTTGGCTTAAAACCAAAGTAGATAAATCAAAATTACCAGATATACTTAGTGAGTTTATTTGGATGTTTTTAAGTTCATTTAAACTTAGGTTTATAGATTCTTTGTCCGTGTAATCTAATTCAAGTGAAGTTAAATTAAGCGATTTTAAAAACTGAAAATCAGTTATTTTTAAATTGTTTTTAAACACTAGTTTTTTAATGTTTGAGTTTTTATTTAAAATTTTTTTAAGTTCAGTGCTGTCTATATTTCTAGGTGCTACTAGTGTTTTTAAATTAACAAAATTATCTATAAACTTAAATTGCTGATAGTTGGATAAAGTACCAAAGTCTGCTGTACTTAAATTTAAATAACTTACTGTACTAAAAAAATCTGTTAACTCGAAATTGTTTGTTTTTGGTAATTTTGTGAAATAAATTAAATCTAGATTTTTCGCAAATATTTTCGCAGGAATTTTCTTTTGTTCTGTTGCTTGTTTTAAATGATTAATTTGTGCATCGTTTAGATCAGCAATCTTAAATATTTTTGTGTTTTCTTTTTTAAAGGTAATGATTTCAGGATAAGTTTGAAAAAGCAAAGTCTTTCCATCCTTCGTGTAAACTTCTCCAAAAACTAATGCGTGATCATATTCATCTGTTAAAACAACTGTACTTTTAACTGCTTTTTTTGAACCTGTGTAAATTAATGAATATTTAGAATCTATAGTTTTCTTAACTAAGTATTTAAAGATAAACTCACCAGGATAGGAAAAATTGGTGATGTTTAGTTCCAGTGTTGAGTTTTTTGTGTAGACGTTGAAATAATCAAAATTAACTTTTTCTTTAGCTAGTTATTCATATCTTCAAACAAATTGTTTTCTTTTTGCAAAAAACTTACCGTTTTTAACAGCAATTGGTTCGCCTGACTTATCGTAAACTGCCTTAACTAATTTACCTGGTTTTTGAAAATCATTAACGCTGTATTCTAAGTTTGCAGCACAACTAAATAAAGTAAAAAATAAAAAAACTGAAATGATTAAAGTGAAAATTTTTTTCATTTATGTATTCCTTTCTGCGGATATTATAGACCCTTTGTAAATAATTTGCGAATGATTTGCAAATTAAACTATCAAGCCAGTGATACGCCAAAAATCCGTCCCTTTTCCGTGGTATAATTTTTAAGTCCATGTTAAACAAAGAAGACCTAAAAAAGACATTTGAACAGACTTTTAAGTCTATTTTAGACTTTAAAAAATATGAAAATGTTTTTGACAAAATTAATCAAGAAATAACTCAAGCAACTAAAGAAATTCGCAGTCTTGAAGAGAAAATCAACAGCCAAATTGCCGTTAATTTTACTTTGATTGAAGAAAAAATTCTGGGGTTTAAATTAAAAACCCAAGATATCTTTCAAGAAGTTTTCAAAAAACAAGGCGAATTTAGCGAAATTTTGGCAAAAAAAGAAGAAGAATTTGAAAAATTCATAGACAGTGCTAACTTTAGATTATCAAGCAAAAAAAATATTTTAAAAGAAGAACTGAAAAAAAATAATTTAGAGTTTGACGAACAAATTATTTCTTTTACCGACAAAAAACTAAAAGACGAAAGTATTGTTTTAAAACTGGCAAAAGACACAACAAAACTAACTGATCAAAACTTAAAACTTCGCTTAAACTTCATAAATGCTAATTTTGAAGATAAACTCACAAAAATTAAACAATCCTATCCAGATATTAAAGAAAAACTGAATCAAAACTTAATTGTAGATGAGTCTGATGATACTATTTGGTTTAAAACTTTGGTTAATTTTTATAACTCAAAAGTTAAAAAAATTAACCAAGAAAAAGAACAGGCTATCAAAGCAATTGACGCTTTCTTTAACGAAAAAATCACTAGACAACAAAAAATTATTGCAACTATTGAAAGTAATTTTAATGAAAACCTAGCTGAAGTAGCACTTGGTTTTCAAAAAACACTAAATATTTTGACAACTGAACTTGATGATTTGTCTGAAAAGAAAAAAGCAGAACTAAAAGGTTTTGAAAAAGTATATTTCTCTGAATTAGACGAAGTCTACAACAAGGAATGCGCAGAAACTCAAAAAAATCTTGAAGTTCTAAAAATCAAGGATAACTACAACGAAAAAATCGCAAATTACTTAAAAACTTTTAGCCAAGAAGTTCAAAAAGTTAACGTTAAAATTACTAAAACTAAAGAAGAACAAACAAACGCGGTTTTCAAAATCCAAGAAAAATGCCGTCAAAGCGTTTTAAAAAATCAACTTGCAATTAAAAAATTGGTAAAAGATAAACGAAAACACTTAGAAGAAATTAAAACTTATTTTCAAAAAACACTAGAAACTTTTGATAAATACTTATTTACTGCTCGTGAGTTTTTTAATTTAAACATCTTAATTAATAAAAATAAAGTTGCGGAAAGCAACTTTATCCAAAATTCAATTCAACAGGTTCAAGAACTGAATTTTAATCACCAAGTAAATGTTTTAGAAATTAAAGAAAAACATCTTGCAACCGAAAAAGACACCCAAGTATTTTCTGCGTTTTCAGACACTAACTTAATCAAGCAGTCAATAAATGTCTCGAAATCCTTGAAACTCACTCATTTAAATCACTACCACTCAGGTTTGCTGAATAACTTGATTTTAAAAAAATTAGAACAAGAAAAAATTGGTCAACTTAAACTAAAAGCAATTGACCTTTCTTTTAATTTATACTTTTTAAACACGTTTTTTAAAAAAGAAGTTGAAAAAATTAAATTATTTTTTACAATTGCGGAAAACAGTTTTGTTAAACTAAATGAAGCAGTTGAAATGTTTTTTACTATATTTAGTAAATCGGATATCGCAAAAATTTTAAATTTTGATTTTGTTTTAAACTACTCAAATGTCTTAAATAAACACAACTTAAATATCGCTGCTTTACTAAAATCAGTGTTGGCTTTAATTGAAAAAGACTTTACCCAAAAAGAAAAAATCTCTGACTTTGAGTTATTTGAGTTTAACTCATATATTGCAGAAACTGCGTCATCAGTGCTTTCCTTTCAGTTTAAAAGAACTCTAGATATCATCAATCTTCAGGCTGAACAAATTTTAAACAAATTTATTCAAGAAAGCGAAAACTGGATTTTAGAAATTAAGCAAAACCAACTGGATGCGCTTGCTTTGCTTAAAAGTAATCAAAAAGAGTTTGAACAAACTTTAAAGCCAATTCTTGCGACTGCTGGAATTGATGAACTTAGTTTTAACTCTTCTAAAGAGTTTTTTAAAGCAATTAAAAAAGCCCAAAGTGTTGCTGAAAGTAAAATTAAAAATAACATTGCTTACTTTAGTGAAATGATTTTAAGTAGATTGGTTGAACTTAAAAAAATGAAAAGCAGTGATTTTTTTGATGCTTTTTATTTTTCTAATCACTTTAAAAAGAATAGTGATTTCTTTTTTAGAAAAACTATGCGCAGCGTTGGTGTGCAAAGCAAAACTGTTCGTGATTTTCAGGCTAAGTTTATAGAAGAATACAGATATTTAAGGAATTGGTTTAGTGAGTATCGCGAAAAAATTGCTAAAAAACAAAGCAATTGTTTAAACTTACTTTTTAACTTAAAAACAGAAATTGTTTTGGCCTTTAATAGTGCTCACGCTGATTTTAATGAAGAAATTAAAGCAGAGAAAAGAAATTTAACTTATTTAAAGAAGCAAAACGCCAAAAAAGAAAAGCGAAAAATTAATGCTGCTTTTTTGACAAAACAAAACAACTTAAATAAAAAAATTAAGTTTAGTATACATACCTTAAAACAAGAAGCCAAAGAAAAGAAAAACTTAGAAAAACTAGTGTTTTTAAATAAAGTACAAACAAGGAAAAAAATTAAAATACAAAAAGAAAACAATAATTTAAATTATTTAAAGAAACTAAAATTAGAAGAGCAAAGTTTTAAAGGAAAACTAATAGAACTCAATACACAAAAAACTAAGTTTTTAAGAGATTTAGATATAGAAAATCAAACTGCACTTTTTAGATACTTAAAGAAATTAAGAGAAACTAAACACTATATTCTTAAACTTCTAGTGTAGAATTTTCATGCTATCATATAGATGAGCCAAGAGTAAGTCGCAACATCAGTCCCCCAATTGGGTAAGCGTAATGTGTTTACGAGACCGTTGTGCAATTGGCTTTTTTACTTTAACTATTTTGATTAAATTTAAAAATGCTCGATAAATTTATCAGAGATTTCAAAAAGGCCTATAAGCGTAAACTTAAAGGCCTTTTTAGGTAAATTTTATAAAAGTTTAAAAATATTATTCACTAAACAATAAAATCAAAGAAAAAATCTTT
>CAUSQP010000010.1:0-12263 GCA_963534175.1 uncultured Acholeplasmataceae bacterium | reverse complement strand
ATTTACCAGTTTTAAGTATTTTTAAAAATTCTTCTTTAGATAGTTTTTCAAGTCCGACTTTATGATTTTTAATGCATTTATCTTTAGGCAAATCTAAAAACCCTGCAGTGGGAATTTCTGATAAAAGAATGTTTCTAATCTTAGTGCCAGCACTGTCTGGATCTGTAATTACAATTATTTCGTTGTTTTTTTCAAGGCTTTTGAGTTGGTCAATTGTTGCCTTGTTGATGCCGAGACCATTAGTTTTAATACAGATACTTTCAGGAAAGACGCTTTTGACAACTTTAATGTCGTTTTTCCCTTCAACTACAAATACTTTCATTATTTGCCCCAAGTATACTGTTTTACAACCTTTGCGCGTTTTGCTAAGTTTGCAACAAAATCAGAGTAGTCTTGAAGTTTAACTATTTGTTTATCTTGAGTTAAAAGCAAAATTGGTTCTTTTTGAAAATCATAAATTTGTTTTTTAAGTTCCCAAACTCTAGCATTTGGTTTTTCGTCGGTGAATTCTTTTGGTTGCCAGTTTTGGCGATATATAAACTCACGCGCTAACTTAGCAACTGGTGAATTACTCATGCTAAGTTGTTTAAAATAAGTTAAAAAATAAGCATCATCCAAATTTAAAAATAATTCTAAATCTGGGTTGTTAGGCGATTTTAAAACTTTTTTAAGTAGCGGGTCTGGAACACTTTCAAGGTTTTTAAAAATCTCTGTTAAATTAAAATCACGACCAATTACGCTAGGGTGTAGATATACCTGCATATACATGTGATAACGAGAAATCAAATAATTTTCAATTGCGTATACTGCACTTTCTTTAAAGCATAATTTACCGTCGTGCACAGTTAGGCTGTTAATTAGTTTACTTGAGTCGATGTCTCCAGTTTTAACTGCAGCAAAATATGCGTCTCTTTTTAAGTAGTCTAGTCTGTCAATGTCTAGTTGACTAGATAGTATAGATTCAAGTAATGAAAACCTTTTGTCTTTTGTTAAGACTGAGCAAACATCATTAACAAACTCTTTGTCAACTTCATTTAAAATACCGCTAATCTCGGGATCGTTTGCAATAATGTGTGCACCTCTTACTTCATGAACTCCATTAACTAGACTATCATACAAATGTGAAAAAGGACCGTGTCCGATGTCGTGCAGTAAAGCAGTAACCATTAATATTAGTTGCTCTCTTTTAGAAATTGGTAATTTTCCACAAATTTGTCTTGCCAGTTCATAAACTCCAAGACAGTGTGAAAATCTACTATGCACAGCAGAAGGAAATACAATAAAGGAGTTGCCCATTTGATAAATACGGCGCAACCTTTGAAAAAACTTAGTATCAACTAAGCGCTTAATAATATCTTCTTTTAAAATAATGTAGCCGTAAATTGGGTCTACTATAACTCTGTCTTTCATTGCAACTCCTTTCTTAATTTAGTATAATTTTTAAAAACGAGGTAATAATGGAAACAATTTTTAGCAAAATAATCAATAGAGAAATTCCTGCAAGTATAGTTTATGAAGATGAATTGTGTTTGGCTTTTTTAGACATCAATCCACTAAGTAAGGGACACACTTTAGTAATACCAAAGAAATATGCATGTAACTTCTTAGATGTTGATGTAGAAACCTTGTCACACTTAACTAAAGTTAGTCAAAAAATCGCACAAACAATGCAAACTGTCTTAGGTGCCGAGGGTGTTAATATCTACACAAACGCAGGTAAATTAGCAAATCAACAAGTAATGCATTTTCACATTCACGTAATTCCGAGATACACTGGTCTTGAGTTTAAAACTCAACGCTTTGAAATTGAGTCTATTGATTTTAAAGAAACTGAGCGTCTATTAAAAGAAAGTCTAATGTAGGCTTTCTTTTTTATTTAATCGGCTTAATTTCTTTAACTCCCATATATTTTTGCAATACTTTAGGAATTAAAATTGTGCCATCTGCCTGTTGATAATTTTCAATTACGGCAATCGCACATCTACCGACTGCAACACCTGATCCGTTTAAAGTGTGTACAAACTCGGTTTTTGCATCTTTAGTGCGTTTAAAACGAATGTTGGCACGTCTTGATTGGTAGTCGTTAGCAGTAGAAACTGACGAGATTTCTCTATATTTGTTTTGCCCTGGCAACCATACTTCAATGTCATAGGTTAAAGACATAGAATGTCCCAAATCGCCTGAACACAATCTAACTACACGGTAAGGCAGGTTAAGTTTTTGTAAAACTAACTCAGCTTCCTTCAACATTTTTTTAAGTTCTTTTTTGCTTTCTTCAGGTTTAGTAAAAGCAATTAACTCAACTTTATGAAATTGATGCTGGCGCATCAAACCTTTGGTGTCTCTACCAGCCGCTCCTGCTTCTGGACGAAAAGCCGTAGTGTAGGCACAGTACTTAAGCGGTAGTTTTTCAACTCCCATAATCTCGTTTCTGTACATGTCAATCATCGGAATTTCAGCAGTTGGGTTTAAGTAAAGTTCGGTATCTTCTAGGTGATAAGCCTCCGACACAAACTTTGGAAACTTACCAGTTGCATACATTGAATCTTTTGAAACTAAGTAAGGTGGAATACATTCAATGTAGCCACGTTTTGCGTGTAGGTCAAGCATGAAAGAAATCAGTGCACGCTCCAGCCTAGCACCAAGCCCAATGTCGTAGACAAATCTTGCACCAGCAACCTTACCTGCACGCTCAAAGTCAAATAAACCAAGTTTTTCATTTAGAGCAACGTGATCTTTTGCAACAAAGCCGAACTTAGTAGGCTCTAAGTAAGTTTTTAAAACTGTGTTGTCGTTTTCATCTTTACCGTAAGTAACTTCGCTGTCTGGAATATTGGGTAAATCTAAAACTAGATCTTCAAGTTCTTTTGAAATACTTTCAAATTTTTCAGTAAGCAGGTTGATTTGCTCACCACATTCCTTACTTTCGCTTAGGATTAAAGAAATGTCTTTGCCTTGTTTTTTAAGTTCAGGAATTTGCGCAGTAAGTGAGTTTTTCTTTGCTCTAAGTCCGTCAATTGTTGCCTGAACTTGGCGTTTTTCTGAAATCAATTTGGGTAGTTTGGCGAAATCTTCTTGAACAAAGCCTGGTCTAAGCGCTAATTTGCTTTGCACTTTTTTGAAATTTTTTTGTAAATAATTTAAATCAAACATGTTTATTTTGTCTCGCTTTCAGCAATAGCTGTAGGTTCACTAATTTCTTCTTGTTGAAAAGATTCGTCTAACGTTATAGTCTGAACTTTAGAGCCTTCTGCTGGTTTAATTATTTTAACTCCTTGTGTGTTTCGAGAAGTTCTTGAAATTTCTGAAATTGGAGTTCTAATCACCACACCAAGATCAGTTGATGCAATCAAGTCTTGTTGGTCAGATGCCACAATTAAAGCAACAAGTTTTCCTGTTTTTTCAGTAATTTTAATGGTTTTAACACCCTTGCCAACACGAGAAGTTGTGCGGTATTCTTTTGCCTGTGTTCGCTTACCTAACCCAAATTCAGATATTACCAAAACATCTGTTTCTTCGTCTTTGACAACTGAACAGCCAACTATTTCGTCGCCTTCTGCCAAGGTAATTGAACGCACACCTTGAGATGTACGACCAAGTGGACGAAGAGTGTCTGACTTAAATTTAAGTGCTTGTCCAAGTTTGGTGGCGATCATAATGAAAGGATTGCCTTCAAAGTGCACGGCTTGAAGCAATTCATCTCCTTCGAGTAATTGAATTGCCTTCTTGCCGTTTGCGTTTACACGACTAAACTCAGAGTCGTGAGTTTTCTTGATTTTTCCACCTTTGGTTAAGAAGAACAAATAACCGTTTTCTAAATCAGGCGACATATTAGTGATACATTGAAAATGCTCATTTTCTTGAAAATCAATTAAATTAACTAGTGGAAGACCTTTTCCTTGTTTTGAGGCTTCAGGAATTTTAAAGGCTTTAAGTTGATAAACTCGGCCAAAGTTAGTAAAGATTAGAATTTGGTCGTGTGAGTTTGTTTTTAAAATAACTTGAACTTTGTCGTCTTCGTTGACTTTAATACCACTAGCCCCCACTCCACCTCTTGATTGCACACGGTATTGATCTGAGTCTATTCGCTTAACGTAGCCATTTTCGGTAACTGTGATAATTACGTCTCGGCGTGGAATTAAGTCTTCATTTTCAATGTCTAGTGAAGTTGAAAGATTTAAAACAGACTTACGAGGCTTGTTGTATTTGGCTTTTAACTCTTCTAAATCACCTTTAACAATTTCCTTTTGTTTATCTGGACTACTTAAAATTAAATTATAATATTCAATTTTAGCAAGCAATTCTTGGTGCTCTTCGTGAATTTTGTCAATCTCAAGACCAGTTAATCTTTGCAGAGTTAAGGCCAAAATTGCTTTTGCCTGAACTTCATCTATATCAAGATGCTCGATTAATTTAGTTTTAGCAACTTCTGGGGTTTTAGATTCTTTGATTAGTTTAACTACTAAGTCAATCGCTGAAAGAGCCTTGATAAGCCCTTTTATAATGTGAATTCTAGCTTCTGCCTTCTTTAATTCAAACTTAGTTTTGCGAATCAAAAGTTCGATTTGAAACTCTATAAAGTTCTTGATAATTGGGATTAAACCGAGTTGTTTTGGTACTCCGTTTACCAGAGCTATCATGTTAATTGCAAAACTAGATTGCAGTTGGCTGTATTTATATAAGTTATTTAATACAACTTCAGGAATCACGTCTCTGCGAAGATCAAGAACTACTCTGGTGCCTTTGCGGTTAGATTCGTCTGCTATCGCAACAATTCCGTCAACTATTTTGTCTTTAACCAGTTCAGAAATTTTTTCAATTAACAACTTACGGTTAACCAGATAAGGAATCTCTTTAATAATTATTTGGCTTTTGCCACTTTTAGTTTCTAGAATTTCAACAATCGAGCGAACTACAACTCTGCCTTGTCCAGTTAGATAACCGCGATATAAGCCGTTTAAGTCAAGAATCTCGCCACCTGTTGGAAAGTCTGGACCTTTAATAATATTCATCAAATCAGTAAGCGCAAGATCAGGATTTTCAATTAAAGCAATGGTTCCTGCAAGCACTTCTTGCATATTGTGCGGAGGGATAGATGTGGCCATACCAACAGCAATCCCTTTAACTCCATTAACCAGTAAGTTAGGAAATCGCGCAGGTAACACCTTTGGCTCGGTTTCACTGCCATCGTAGTTTGGAATAAAGTCAACAGTTTCCTTTTCTAAGTCTTTAACTAAGTCAAGCGTCACCTTTGACATTCTAGCCTCGGTATATCGCATAGCAGCAGCACCATCTCCGTCAACTGAACCGAAGTTACCGTGTCCATCAACTAAAGGATGCAGGTAAGAAAAGTCTTGTGCCATTCTAACCATTGCCTCGTATACAGACGAGTCTCCGTGCGGGTGGTATTTACCAATTACTTCACCAACGATTCTGGCCGATTTTTTATGAGCAGAACCTGGCAAAATATTTAATTCGTTCATCGCGTAAAGTATTCTTCGCTGCACGGGTTTAAGTCCGTCTCTAACGTCTGGAAGTGCACGGTCGACAATAACCGACATTGCGTAGTCTAGAAACGAGTCTTTGATTTCATTAACTATTTCAACAGGTTCTTCTTTGCCTTCTTTAAAATCAGCAAGGTTAGTTTCAAAGTCAACTTCGTCAACGTTTTCTGACAACTCAGTGTCGTTGTCGGTTTCATCTAAAATTATGTCTTTTTCGTCTTCTAAAAAATTAAACATGAAAACTCCTTTCGCTAGATGTCTAGGTTTTTAACAAACTCAGCGTTTTCTTGAATAAACTCGCGTCTTGGCTCAACGTTGTCACCCATTAGCATATCAAAAGTTTGGTCAGCCAATATTGCGTCTTCTATGTTGACCTTAAGTAAAGTTCTGTTTTTTGGGTTCATTGTAGTTTCCCAAAGTTGTTCTGGGTTCATTTCGCCCAAACCTTTATAGCGCTGAATTGAAGTTTTTCCCTCGATTTGCGCAAGTAAAGGCTCAAGTTCATTTTCTTTGTAAATATAGTGAATTTTTTTGCCATGTTGGACTTTAAACAGCGGAGGTTGAGCGATATAAACGTAACCTCGTTCAATAAGTTCACGCATATATCTAAAAAAGAAAGTCAAAAGCAAGGTTCTAATGTGTGCACCGTCCACGTCAGCATCCGTCATAATAATAATTTTGTGGTATCTTGCCTGGCCTGCGTTAAACTCATCGCCAACTCCGCAGCCTATTGCTAAAAACAGCGATTTAAGTTCGTTGTTGGCAAGAATGCGCTCAAGACGTTCTTTTTCAACGTTTAAAACTTTACCACGCAGTGGC
The DNA here is from genome assembly GCA_963534175.1 of uncultured Acholeplasmataceae bacterium. GTDB lineage: Bacteria > Bacillota_I > Bacilli_A > Acholeplasmatales > Acholeplasmataceae > CALISC01. The sequence goes on along the minus strand of CAUSQP010000010.1, from coordinate 5,940 downwards.
AAAATCGCTTGAAATTCAGAGTTGCGGCCTTGTTTTGCAGAACCTCCCGCCGAGTCTCCCTCAACTATATAAAGTTCTGTGTTTTCAGGTGATTTATCGCGGCAATCTGCAAGTTTTGAGGCAAACCCTAGATTATCAAGTGGGTTTTTACGCCTAGTTGCTTCTTTGGCGCGACGCGCGGCAATTCTGGCTCTAGAAGCAGTTAAACATTTTTCAACAATGGCCTTTGCAGTTTGTGGGTTTTCAAGCAAAAAGCGCTCTAAACCTTCACCAACCAAGCGGCTAACTAAAGGTCTGACATAAGGATTGCCTAGTTTGGTTTTAGTTTGTCCTTCAAACTGAGGTTCTCCTAACTTAACTGACAAAATAGCAATTAGTCCTTCTCGGGTGTCTTCACCAAGAATTTGGTCGCTTTTTTTAATTAAGTTATTGTCTTGTGCGTATTTAGAAATTACACGAGAAAGCGCTAGTTTTAACCCGTCTTCGTGCATTCCACCTTCTTTGGTTAAAATGTTGTTGGCAAAACTCAAAATATTGGTAGAGTAGGTGTCGTTGTAAAGTAAAGCGAGTTCCACGGTTGTGTTTTCAGCAGTTGTGTCGATATAAATATTTTCTTTGTTAATACGCATTTTTTGTCCGTTTAAGAAAGCAGCGTATTCGTTTACCCCACCTTCATAGCGATAAACGTGCTCTTTGACTTCTGTTTGCCTTTTGTCAGCAATAGAAATAGTTAAACCTTTGTTTAAAAAAGCCAGTTGTTGCACGCGAACGCGCAGCGTCTCAAAGTCATAACTTTCGCACTCTGCAAAAATTGAGCGGTCAAACTCAAAAGTAACCGCAGTTCCTGTGCCTTCACTTGGAACTTTAGTGTCAATTAGTCCGCTAACTGCATTGCCGTAGGCAAACTCTTGACGGTAAGTTGTCTGGTTTCTTTTAACTTCTACAACTAAACTTGAAGAAAGGGCATTAACTACTGCTGCCCCAACTCCGTGCAGCCCTCCCGAAACCTTGTATGAGTCGTTGTTAAACTTACCACCTGCGTGGAGTACCGTTAAAATAGTTTCAACTGTAGAAACTCCGGTTTTAGGGTGCACGTCAACCGGAATTCCGCGCCCATTGTCAGAAACCCGAATTAATTCGCCTGGCAAAATTTCAACGTGTATGCGGTCAGCAAAACCCGCCAATGCCTCATCAATTGAGTTGTCTACAATTTCCCAAACAAGGTGGTGCAAGCCAGTAGGTCCGGTTGAACCAATATACATCCCTGGGCGCTTGCGAACTGCTTCTAGGCCTTCTAAAATTTGAATATTTTCAGCGCCATAATTATTTTTGTTTTCCATAAGTAGTCTCCTTGAAAATAGTGATGGTGTTTTGATTTATAAGTGTTTAAATTGCGTTTTAAAAATTAAATAAAGGCGCTAGTGAACTGCACCTTTATTGAACTTAACTTAAGTATTTTTAAAAAAATTAAACTAAATGAATTATTCTTCGTCTGTAATAATTTCAGTTAAAAATCCCTTAGCAATCTCTTTGCGGTCTAAAAGCGGGGTTTCTTTAAAAACCAGTTGATATTCGTCGCCAACTAGGGTGATTGTTGCGGTTTTGCCTTTGATGTTAACTTTAGACTTTGGAAACCAAACTGCGTATTTAGCGTATTCAGATTCAAGCGGGAAACCCACTAGCACTGCTTTAGGGGTGCGTCTAATGATTTCAATGTTTTCAATTTTAATTTGTTTCATATCTTGTGTCCTCTTTTTTTATAAGTTGTCGAGCGGTGTAATTAAGGTAACTAACTCAGGTTCTTCAAGCGAAGTTATTCTAACTGCACGTTCACTTGAATAAAACTCCAGTGCAAGTTCTTCAATTCCTAGGCTTTCGTAGACAGAAATCGCTTCTTGCAAATGTTTTAGTGAAAAAATCATCAAGAAGGTTTCATTGAGTTTGTTATAAATTTCACCTGCTGGGATTAAAATAGCTCTGGATGAGCCTTTGCCGTTTTCAGAAGTAGCAACTTCGCAAGTTTTGTTTGGTTTTAAAGTGAAGTTAATGCGATAGGTTGTCTTGGTTTTATCAGTAACTGCAGAAATTGTTTTAAGAGCATTGCTAAACTCAACAGTTTTCAAAGGGATTGCCAGTTTTGTCTCAAATTGAGTAGCGTTGTTTAAATTGCCGTATTTGTCTGCCAACACTGCTGTTTGAAAAAAGACGTCTTTAATAATAAATAATACTTTTGTGCAAAGAGGGTTGACAGAAATTTCTACATCCGCTTTAGTTTGTTCAAGGATTTTCAAAAGTTCTTTGATGGATTCGGCAGGTATTGTAATGTTTAAGTTTTTCTTTGCGTTAACCTCAAGACGCTTTTGGGCAAGTCTAGCGTTGTCACTAGCGGTTAGCGTTAATTTACGCTCGCTAAACGCAAAGTTCACACCTGTTAAGCAAGGAATTTTTGGTTTAGCGTCCGGATCTGCTGTACAATAAACTACTTCTTTTAAAGAAATGCCCAAGTCTTCACTAGAAATAATGATTGGTTTTTCTTCTTCTTCAAAAATCAATTGCTCAAGGTCATAGTTAAGTGCATTTAATCTAAACTCAGCGGTTCCCGCGATAATCAATACCTGATACTCAGAGATTTGAATGAACTGAACTTCTTCGTGTAAAGTAATTCCTGGCGACTTGATAATGTTTAAAATAGTTTTACCGTCTAAAATTGCATTGCCTTCAGCGATTACTTCAAGGTTAGTGTCTACCACTGCCATAATTTCTAAGTTTTTGTGGTTCGCAAAAATTTTAATTGAATCTTTTTTAACCGAGAATTTAATGCTTTCACTAAGTGGTCTAGGGCTTTTGTTTGGCAGGGCTTTTGCAACCAAATTTATGTATTCTATCAAGGTTTCTGTTTTGATTTTAAAGTTCATAAAAATTTCCTTTTTTTATTTTAAATATTTAATTATTATTGTTAGAGTTAGTGGAAATGTGGATAACTTAAAATATCTATCTTTGAATTCCTATAATATTATATTATATAGGACAAAAAAAGGCAACTTTTCACTGGTTTTTCATGCATTTTTTACCCACATTTTTATCCACAAATTAATAGGTTATCCACATTTTAGCATGCCGTTAACACAAATAAAAAAAGACAGATACACTGTCTTTTTAAAATCTAAATTAGTTAAGAATTCCTAACTTTTTTTCAATGTCTTCAATGGCTTTTTTTAACTCGATTTGTTCAGTTATTTCTTTTTGAATTTTTTCAACCGCAGAAATTACAGTAGTGTGGTCTTTGCGATTAAATAATTTAGCGATTTTGGTAAAGACTAAGTTATAGTGTTGGCGAATTAAGTACATGCAAATGTGTCTGGCTGTGACAATTTTGTAACTTTTCTTTAAAGAAAGAATATCAAAAGGCTGAAGTTCGTAGTACTTAGCAACAACCGAAATTATATTGTTTACTTCTTTTTCAACTGATGCTTTTGGTACAAAAGACTCAGTTTGAGCGTTGATTAAAACTCTAATTGCTTCTTTGACGTTTTCTAAATTGATTGGAATATTAGACATTGTACAGTTCATAATAGACGAGTAAAGCGCACCTTCTAGGTCGCGAACATTGGTTTTAATAACTTTAGCAATATAAATTAAGATGTCTTCGGTAATTTGAGCAGCAGTTTCAGGTGCAAACATTTCGTTGGCTTTTCTTTTTAAAATAGAGACACGGTGTTCGTCGTTTGGCAATTCTATACTAGCAGTTAAACCCCAGGCAAAGCGAGAAACTAGGCGAGAGTGGATGTTTTGCAGTTCACTAGTTTTGCGGTCTGATGCCAAAATTATTTGTTTATTTGAGTTATGCAGGTGTTCATATAATTTAAAAAATTCGTTTTGAGTTTTTTCAGCGCCACTAATCATTTGGATATCGTCAATTAAAAGACAGTCAAGTGATTTAAATTTTTTATTAAACTGTTGCATACGGTTAGTTTTATCAGTTCCGTAAAAAACACTTGTAAACTCTTCCACAAAAGTACTCGCAGAAATATATAAAATCTTTAAATTTGGATTATTTTTAATCATTTCGTTGCCAATTGCGTGCATTAGGTGGGTTTTTCCGACCCCCACAGCCCCAGAAATGTAGAAAGGGTTGCCGGTAGAAGCGGGTTGTTCTGCTACAGAAATCGCGCAACGATAGGCAAAAGAGTTAGAGACACCGACAACAAAGTTAGAAAAAGTATATTTTGGGTTTAGTTTGCTGGCTTCGTAGTTATTAGTTTCATAAGCACTCGGGTTTTCTTTTTCTTTTTCGTATTCAAGGTCGGTTTCTGTAATAAATTTAAAAGAAAGTGGGGTTTCTTGAAACAAACTAGCCGCAATTTCGTTAATTTTGGCACTGTGGTACACAGAAAGTCTAGTTTTCACAAAATCATTGTCAACCAAGATGTAGACAATGTTGTTATCTACTCTGTAAATGCTGGTTTTGTTGCCGAAAAGTGAGTCAAAACTCTCTTCTTCAATTTCGTTTTTAAGTTGGTCAATGATGTCTGTCCACAGTTTTTTTACGTCGCTGTCCATAAGTTCTCCTTTTGTATAAATATTTTAGCAACTTCAAACAAAACAAAACAATTTTAGTTGTCCACATTTTATGTGGATAACTTTGTTTTTGGTTTTAAAATGTGGATAAATTGTGGACAACTTGCTTGAAAAAACCCGTTTAGAAGCCGATTTTAACCAACTTGTCCACATCTCCACATTTAACTTTCCACACCTAAGTTATCCACAATGTGGTTAAAATTAAATTTTGTGGATAACAAAAAGTGGTTTTGAAAAACTTAAAACCAACTGCAAAACTACACAAATCACACTTAAAAAATTGAAAATTATTTGTCTTTATGTTAAACTTTTTTATAGCATTGTTTGAAAGGACTAATATGAAAAGAACATATCAACCAAGTAAAATTAAAAGAGCACGTACTCATGGTTTCATGGAAAGAATGAGCACAGCAAACGGCCGTAGAGTTCTACAAAGAAGACGTGCAAAAGGACGTTTAGTTTTAACAGTTAGCGACACTAAACACCAAAAATAATTTAAATAAAATATTTGAACCCAACCACCAGATAAATATTTTTAACTAAGTATTTTAAGGTGGTTTTTTTATACACATTATGGAAAAAAAATACAGAGTAAAAAAATATGCAGAGTTTGACCAAATATTTAAAATAGGTAGAAAACAAAGTACTCCAAACTTCAAAGTGGTTTTCCAAAAAACAGAAGAGCCACACTCCAGGTTTGGCATATCTATCGGCAAGAAATTTGGCAACGCTGTTCAACGCAACAAAATTAAAAGACAAATTAGAAATATTTTAAGAAACTATAAACAATGCAGTCTGAGTTTTTTAACAATTGTTGTAGTTAAACCTGTAGCCGCAAAACTAACTTTTATAGAAATTCAAAAAGAACTGACCGGTTCTTTAAATAAAATCTATAAAGTGGAGGAACGATGAATAAAATCAAAACACTGCTTTTATTTTTTATTTCAGCAGTTTTAGTCTTTACTTTAGCCGCTTGTAATAAAAAACAAAAAATAGTTGGTCTATATCACCAATTTGGGTCGTATTCAGAAAGAGTTGAGCTAAACTCAGGTAAAGAAATTTCGCTTGCCGGCAATCAATTTAGAGCAATTGCCCCGTTTGTTGAAAACTTACCTTCTATTTCTGTATATCGCTTGCATGAAGACGGTTCGGTTAAACAACTTAATCGTGGGAACTTTCAAGATGGATATAGATTAGAACTTGGTGAAAAAGTTGATGAAAACGGACTAATTGAAGTTACTTTGACCGACGTTCAAAACAAAGAAATCAAGCGCACCTTTAAAGTAGTTTACGACAAAACGCTTTTCAAAACCAAAAAAACTAGTTTGTATTTTCAAACTTATGAACTCAATATTGGCAACC